>CAZPPQ010000007.1:16506-31126 GCA_964588505.1 uncultured Gammaproteobacteria bacterium
CGAGTTTCTGCAGGTCGGCAACCAGGATTTTCGGCACGCATATTTTTTGCACAATCACCTGATCAATAAAGGGGCAGAGAGCAAGCCGATCGATCAGGCCGTGGAAATGTGGAGCCGGATTTTGTTCGAACTCGGGAAAACTGATCGGCTCGAAGCGTTTATGGCGTTTGTCCAAAGCCGGCCAAAAGGCGAAGTGAGCCAGGCAATGGTCGAGCTTCTCAAAAAATTGAAAATCGCCGGCTGGAAACTCGGCCTGCTCAGCAACGCGTCGGCAGAAGGCGCGCGGCGCGTCAAAACACAAGAGTGCATCAAGTTATTTGACATCGCCCTTTTTTCTGCGGACATTGACACGATGAAGCCCGAGCCAGAGGCGTTCAAAAAATTCGCTTCGGCGCTTGGGGTCCCCATGTCAGAGCTTGTGTTCATTGACGATTCAACGCACAGCCTTTCGACGGCGCAGGAAGTGGGGTATCTCCCGATCCTTTTTAAGGATACCGCCACATTGATTGAACAGTTAAGAAGCCTGGGCATTACGGTTTAGCGCCTTTACGAAATCGGGTTTTTGTTGCAAGATACTCGCATATGATTGATCCAAAACTCATCCTCGAACAACCTGATCGCGTAGCGAAGAACAATGTCGCGCGCGGAAAGGACATTGATATTTCCATTGCGCAAAAACTTCTCAAAGAGCGCGGGCGCCTGATTTCCGAATCTGAAGGCTTGCGCGCCAAGGGGAATGATTTGGCCAACCGCATCCCAAAGGCCCCGAAAGAGGACCGTGCGGGGTTGGTCGCCGAGGGCAAGGCGTGCAAAGAGAAAGTCAAGGAGCTTGAGGCCGCGCTCGCGGATGTCGAGGCAAATCTTGATGTCGAGTTGCGCAAGTATCCAAACATCCTGCGCGACGATGTGCCAGTCGGTTCGGATGAGACAAAGAATGAAATCGTGCGCGCGTTTCTCGAACCGACAAAGTTTACATTCAAGCCAAAAGACCATCTTGAGCTAGGAGAGGCGTTCGGTATGATTGATGTGGTTCGCGCGGTCAAAGTCGCCGGCAACCGGTTCGTGTACTTGAAAGGCGATCTTGTGCTCTTCGAGTTCGCGCTCATCCAATATGCGCTTGCGACCGTGGTAAAAGAGGGATTCACGCCGGTTATCCCGCCGCATATGATTTTCACCAAAGCTATGGCGGCAATGGGCTATCTGGATCATGGCGGAGAAGAAGAAATTTATCATCTCAAGAACGATGACGCTGTATTGATTGGAACATCCGAGCAGGCCATCGGGCCGATGTTTATGGATGAGATTCTTGATGGAGAAAAATTTCCGATGCGGTTTGTCGGTTTTTCGCCATGTTATCGCCGCGAGGCTGGCAGCTACGGCAAGGATTTGAAGGGGATTTTGCGTATGCACCAGTTCGACAAGGTGGAGATGTTCAGTTTTACGGATGCCGAACATTCTGATTCAGAGCAAGAATTTCTTCTTTCAATTCAGGAGCGGTTGATGCAGGGGTTAAAACTTCCGTATCGCGTGATGAAGCTCTGCTCGGGCGACACCGGCGCTCCGTCGGCGCGCACCTACGACATCGAAACATGGATCCCATCGCAAAACAAGTATCGCGAGACGCACTCGACATCGAACACGACCGACTTTCAGACGCGCCGGCTCAACACACGGTTCAAGAAGGATGGCGGCAAGCAATTGGCGCATGCGCTGAACGGCACGGCGTTTGCCATTGGCCGCACCTTAATCGCCATTATGGAGAATTATCAACAAGAGGATGGATCTATTGTGGTTCCGGAGGAGCTTCGCATGTTGGTCGGGAAGGAAGTTATCCACTTCTAACATTCGCGCGGAGCAGACAAAATTTTTTAAGAGAAAAACGCTTGCATGTTGAAGAAACAGTCAAGCGTTTTTTTGTTATGTAGCTTTGATGCGCGCAAAAATAATGGCTAATTTCAGCCGAGAAACAGTTGACCACTGTCTATTTTTTTGATAAGATGAATGTAAGATCGGAGGAACTCAAAATAAGAGGCTTTGAAAAAAGTCTCGGAGACTTCGCCCGCTACTGTCTTGCCAGAGAACACGAGACAGCGGTTGATTCATGATGGCCATCTTGATGCTCGGCAACGCGGCGCGGGGAAGCGAGGGGAGAGCGATCGAAAAAATTAGGACGATTCGAGGCGGAGTGATTTTTTAATGGGGGGAAAAAATTCGCGTCGACTGGTTCGGGCGGCGTGCGAGTACTATCGCGCCGCGCGAGGCGGTTGACCACATACCGTGGTCGCAAGTCCTCGTAAGAAGAGGAGAAAACCATGTCCCGTTCTTTCACACATCTCACCATCATCGGTTTCGCGCTCGTTTCCGCGGCCTCGTGTCGCAACGAGGAGTTCGAGCAGAAATGGGACGCGGCATCCGCGCGTTCCGAAGACGACCAAGGAGGCGGCGCGCGGAGGCGCGACCCACCGCCTCCGCGCGCCATTCATCTTCCCGCGCCAGCGGGAAAAGAGCTTCTCTGCACCCAGGGAGTCGGCGGCGAATTCAGCCACACGTACGTCCCGACAGCGCACGATCTCGACTTCGACACGGACAACGCTCGGGACGAGGAGGTGTACGCGCCGATCAGTGGAACGGCCTACGCGCATATCGAGGGTTCATCCGCGAACTTCGGTATTCATGTGAACATCGCGCTCGGTGATGGGAGTTACATCGTGCTCGGACATCTGAAGCGCGTGTTTGTCGAAAGCGGTGAAGATGTGGCCGAGGGTCAGATGATCGGATATGAGGGATGCACCGGATTGTGCACAGGCGATCACATTCATATTGGTCGGCATACCGGCAATCCGGAGTTTCCGGCCGAGTTCGGCGATTCGATCGAGGGTCGGTACTTTGTGCAGGACTCGGTCTCGGCAAGCGGACAAACAGAGCTTTCGGGCGAGGCGTTTGTTTGCGATGTGCGGGACGGTCAGAGTTATCGTTCCATGCTCCAGATCGTGCGATGGCATCCGGACGGATCGCTCGTGAAACTGCCGGATCGCGCGGATGTGTATCGCATTGATCAGAACACGCTCCGCCGGATCGCAACTCAGGACGTGTTTTTGTCGTACCGGTACGATTTCGCGAACGTCACACTTATTTCAAGCCAGGAGTTCGGTTGTTACAACGTTGGATACGACATTGGCGCGCCCGGGATGGTGGAGGCCGCGTATGATCGCGACGGCGTGCTGTGGCTCTTTGTGGCGCCGCGCGAGCGCGCGGATCGGTATCGCGTTCGTGTCCGGCAACAGGCGTGGGAAGCCGTGCTCGCTTCCTGGGGATTGCCGTACACCGGTGAAAATCCGCCGCGCACGCGAAGCGAAGAGGATGATCTGTTTCTGTTCTGGCCGGAGCGGGACGGGTACGCCGTATTCCGAGATGGAACGCTGGTTCGAGAGAACAGTTCAGCGGACGTCTATGTGATTTCGAACGGGTCGGCTTTGCCGATCGCGGACCAGAAAACATACACAGCGCTTGGGTTTTCCAAGCGTCGGATTCATGTCGTGCCAACGAACACTGTTCTTCCGATCCAGGCTCGGATCGGCAGCTGCCGGTACGGAAACGGATGCGTGGATATGGGGCGCGTTACCTCATGCGGAGATCGCGGGGATCTGGCCAATATGGGCGGCGTCTCCTCCGAAGTTTCGGAGGATACGACAGGCGAGAGCTCGGCAAACACCAGCGACGATCGCGGACTTTCCACCATCTACCAACAGTCGGCGGATGAATCGCGCAACGAAGCCGAGCGGTACCTCACCGTAACATGGACAACGCCATTTTCGGCCGTGGCGGATCGCATCACGCTTTCCGGCGAGTATCGGTTCGCGGACCAGAGCTACGGGTTCTTCTGGCATGAGCTTATGGAGAATCATGCCGACGATTCGGTTACTTACGTCCTGGCAGGCGTGGGCTCCGGCGACCTGTTCCGTTTTTCCGTGGAGTTCGAAACTACGGACGGAAATGTGAGCTGGTCCTGCATCGGTCCGCATCCGAACGGACACACGCAGGGACGCATTCATGCGGATGTGGATGGAGAGCCTGTCGCAACCTCGATGGTCGGAGACCCGACCGGGCAAACGACCGGTTGCGGACTCATCCTCACGATTCCGTGATTCTTTTTTGGGCACACGACATTCTTCGCGTGCCCTTTTTTATTCCCTCCGAGCCACCCTTATTCCACGAGCCTGCCGAGGGGGGAGTACAGTCCTCGAAAAGCTAGGACGAGACTGTAGAAAAATATCTCTTTATATCTGTCATTTTGAGTCCGGATAGCAATCCGGACGAAGAATCCAGTCTAGATGACAAAAAACATTTTCCTACAGGCTCGGGACAATAAATGTCGAGGTGGGTGCTGTCATGGACAAGCCCATGACATAAAAGCGAGTTTTGCAACGCTCTCTTCCTATAAGCTATCACCTATAACCTATAAGCTGTGCTATAATACACGCAGGTTTATGCAAATGCCGTTTTGGGAACGGGCATCTTCGTTTTTAGCGAGCCGCCGCAGAGGAGCGTTGTTTTTCTTGTTGCTCGCGTTCGCGGTTATTGTTTCATTAGCGATCAGTGATTCAGTCTACGCTGGCGATATCTTGCCGTCTGGAGAAGAGGTGTTTATGTTTTTGGCAAAGTTGTTTTTGGGCTTTGCCCAGGGGCTTGGCCAGATCATTGTCGCGTTGATTGAAGTCGCGATTGTCCCGCTCCTCCAATACAACAAATTTTCAACATCCGAGGTTGTCTCTGCCGGATGGACCATCACGCGCGACGCCATCAACATGTTTTTTGTGGTTATCTTGATTGTAATCGCGCTCGGGACCATCCTCGGGAGCAACAAGTATTCTTGGGAATCTTCGGTTCCGCGCCTGCTCATCTTCGCGGTTATTATCAATTTTAGTAAAACATTGTGCGGTTTGATGATTGATATCAGCCAGATTTTTACTCTCACATTCGTAAATGCTTTGAAAGATATTGCCGGAGGAAATTTTGTGACGTTTTTGGGGTTAAGCCAGATTTTGAGCACGAGTCCAACGGCCATGGTTACTGGCGGAGAAGCGGCGAAAGGATTTGAGTATTTTGCTTCGGCTGTTGCGGCTGTGTTCATGATGCTGTTCGTATTTGCGATGATGTGCGCCATGGTTGCGATTTTGGCGTACCGCATCGTAATGCTGTGGGTTTTGGTCGCGGTTGCGCCGCTCGCATGGTTTGTGGGCGGAGCCAAAGGCGTGATCGGAGCCAAGGGATACGAGCAGTGGTGGTCTAACTTCAAATGTATGCTGGCTGTTGGGCCTATTATTTCGTTTTTCCTTTGGCTCTCATTGTCCGTGGCAGGGGCCGGAAGCATTGCGGCAACAGAAGGATTTATTTCAGGCGCGGCCGGAGCGACTCATTCTTCCTCATTACTCATGTCAATTTTTGATCTCCCACATCTCACAAGTTTCATTATCGGTATGGCACTTATGTATACAGGGATGAAGACAGTGAGCGATTATTGTTCCGGAACCGATGTCGGGTTCATAAATAAAGCTGTAGGTATGGGGTCAGCGTTTACCGCGGCAGGGGTTTTGGGTGGACAAGCGTTTAAGGGACTTGGCGGCGCGATTGGGAACATTCCGTTGCTTGGATCGGCCGCGAAGAGACTCGGACTGACAGGGGGAAAGGGCGGCGCGGCGGCCACAGCCGCGGTTTTGGGCGGTCTTGCGACAGGAGGTGTTTTGCCAGCGATTCTTGCTGGCGGCGCCGTGCTTGGCGGGGCAGCTGGAGCAAAGAAGTTGGTTGGAACTTGGGGAGGCGGAAAAGGAAAGCCTGGCAAAGTGGGCGAAGCGGGAGCCGGAGAAAAAGGGACCGGAGTGATCGGCGCTGGCCGCGCGGCCGGCGGGGCGGTCTTAGGCGGCGCCGCGGCGGTATATGCGCGCAGGACAGAGGAAAAGAAGATCGAAAAGCTCGAAGCAAAGGCTACAGCCGCATCATCTCCGAAAAAAGCATTGAAGTATATGCAGGAGGCGGACGCTTTGAGGAAAAAGCGCGCGGATCGTATTGCCGCGTCTGGCGCTGGCGCTGAAGGTGCAAGTACAGAAGCAAAGCTCGCATACCTTGCGGCCGCGGCGAAAAATGGAAAGAAATCGCGCTGGGGGAAGGATAATGAGAGGGCCGCCGCAACATTGGCTGAAGTTATGGGTGATCCGAAGGCGGTGGAAAAATTGACGCAGTCTGGCGAAATGGCGCGACTTTATCAGAGGTACGGTTCCGAGATTGCGGCCTTGAGGTCTGGGCCAAAAGGAGAAAAGATAAAAGCATTCGAAACCTCGAACCCGCAGCTTACTGGAAAGGCTGGAGAGATTGATACGATTGAGGACGTGAAGAAATTGAGTGTTGACGCATTGAAAGATCAGAGCGTCCGCGATCGTTTGAAGAGTATTGTGAATGAGAAGGGTGAGAATGCTCTCGACCTGATTTCTGGTGGAAAACTTGGTCAGAAACGACAAGAAGCGTTGGCTTCGGCTGTTTCTGTCCCTCCAGTTCTTGATGAACCAGAGGTCGCCGGTCCGAGCCGAATCGTCGCGGCCGGTCAACGGGCGGCCGAGAGAGTGAGTGTCGCTAGACAGAGATTGGGAGGGATCACGCAACGCGGATTCCATGGGATGGAAATGTCCGAAACCGGCGGCATTACCGTTACGAATCCTCAAAAGTTTCAGGATTTTATTGCCAAGAATCCATCATTTTTGGGAGGCTTGTCAAAAGAGCAGATGCAACAATCTCCTGATGCTGTTCGTTTGGCCGGGGCCGGACTGGCCGGTGGCGGATTGAAAAAGGCAGTGAAGCAGATCAAGAAAGACCCGAGTTCAGATCAATCTGCCGATTTGAGAAAAAATATAAAGATTGCGCTTGATGCGGCGGCAGGCAGGGATGAAAAAGGGGAAGTTAGCGATACAACGACAATGGATGCGATGAAAGATTTCGAGCAGCAGATGAAGTCTGTTGACATTGGCGTTGCGCACAGCGAGGCAAAAAAAGAGGATAAGTTTCGAACAAAAGAAAAAATTTCGGAAGGAAAGATGACAGATAGGACCGATAAGGCAGGGAAAAAATTAACTACTAAGGTGACTTCAAGAATGGAAACAGTTCAAGAGAGCTTGGGAGATGTCCGCGCCGGCGATACGAAATCTGCCGGGGTCGCAGCCAAACAGCTAATAAAGGCCGTAAAAGAGGCAAAATCTCAGATTTCCAAAGGAAAGTTGTCCGGCGAGCAGGCGTCTGCGGCTGTCGATAGGGTTGGAATTTCTCGTGGCCTTGAAGAGTATCAAGCGGCGATTGATGATGCGATCGCCGGACTTGATAGCGATATTGAGAATCTTGGAGAAATTTTGGAACAGAAAAAAGTTCCCGCGTCGAAGATTGCCTCGGTCACAGCCCAACGTGAGATGTATCGGCAAAGGGCCGCTAAGTTTGTTGCGCTTCGCGACAAAGTAAGGGAATCTCAATCCGATTTGGATGTAAGTATTGAAGGAACCGCGTAAGATTTTTATGGATCCAAAAACATTCGGACAACTTTCAGACTCGACGCAGGCGTTTTTGAGCGGTTCCGCGATCGTAAAGCGCGCCGAGGCGTTTGAGGGAAAATATCCGAACGCAGACATTCCAGGAGTCTTAAATTTGGCGCAAAGATTGGCAACTGGCGAAGAGGATCTCTCTAATCTTCCAGACTTGCTCGAAGAGGAGTTCTTACTTCTGGATAAGGATAAGCAAGCGGGCGCCGTGGAGTTTGTTGGGCAGTTTTTGCTTCCGATCGCTTCGGAAATTGGAGATGTCGTCGGAAAGATAAAAGAGTGGGGTGGAGATCCGTCGGCTTTTGATACGAATCTTCCTGATGAGGTAAAAGAAACACCTAGCGAGTTCGTAAGCCGGTTTTTGGACGAGCAGGACGCGCATCTTGATAATGAGACCGAGGACGAAATTTTAGAAGAGTTATTGGTTCAGAAGATTACAGGCGTGCTCGAACGGAAGGATATAAAAGAGGCGTTGACGGTAAAGGCGGAAGATGGCGGGCTGTCGCTTGAGGCAGAGAATGTCGATCGCCTTCTTGCAAGTTTGGATGACGAAATGGCCAAAGCAGCCATTGCATTAGAACCAGAGAGCTGGAGCGTCTTGGAATCACAAGCTATGCCTGTTTCGAGACCGGTTCCAGCCAAGCCTCCGATGAACATCGAGGATTTCAACAAGATGATTCTGGATGCCGCGGCGGCTATGCCGGCCCCAACGCCGAAAATTCTGGACGGGAAATCAACGGAATTGTTCGAGGAAAAAGATCATACGGATGTGAAAAAGGCTGCGGCAAAAACAGAAACCGTTCATCAGCACGGGCCGCTTTTGAATATGGCTGATGCGATTGCGGATATCGTGAAGACATCCGGAGTTTCGTTTGCGAATGATTCGGACAAAAAACGATTCGAACGCATTGCGGATGCGCGCCTGCGCGGCGTGCGCGACGCGTACGAGACGCGCGTTCAGCTTGAGTATCCGAAAGAAAAAGGCGGGCTCGGGCTTTCGGGGAATGTGCTCGCGGATTTGTCGCGCGTGATGGAGGACGTTGTTTTGGAGTACGAGCGCGATTTGGCGGCCTCGGTCGCGAAAGGAAAGGGAGTGCTTGCGGAAAAAAAGCAAAAAGTGACCGAGAACGACAAAGCGCTTGAAAAGCGCGGAGAGCAGGTTATGGACAAGCGTTACGCTTCCATGACCGGCAAGGCGCCGACAGAATCCGTGTTGCCGGTCGCGCCATCAGGCGCGCGCGTCTCGCTCGCGGTTTCATCCGAGCAGCAAGTTTCGGCCCAGGAAATCAAAATAGATCGTGATCGCGTAAAGCAAGCGGTTCGCGCTTCGGCGCCGCTTCCGCCAAAAGCACCGGTTTCTTTTTCCCCGCAAAGCATCCAGCCTTCCGGCGGCCGTCCATCCGTGAACGATGTGCGTTTTACACGCCGTTTGGCCGGGCCGCTTGAAGAAATTTATGCTTTGACGCTAGTGGAGTTTCGACGGCTTTCAAGGGACCCTGCCGAAGCCGTAACAAAAATTTTGGATAAAGTGCGTCTGCTCGAGGAGCAGGGATACGATCAAAAAATCGAGGCTGTGAAAGCGTGGCGTGCATCTCCGTTGTCGCGAATTTTCGGCGATTTGTCGAACGAGGCATTGCACGGAGGAAAAACCGTGGACGAATTTTTGAAAGAAAAGCGCGCGCAAAAGCAGGATGTTCCGTCTGACGCAGAGTGGAAAGCTTTGTTCTCTCTCAACGCCGCGTTGCGTTTCTGATATACTACTCAAATGCCATCCCAATTCGTCGTCCCGCAATTCATTGACACTGAAGATAAAATTTTGGGTCCGATCACAGCGCGTCAGTTTATCATTATGCTGGTCGCGATTTTGATTTGCGCTATTTTTTACAAACTCTTGCCGTTCGTGTGGTTTTTGGTCATTGGCTTGCCAATTATTGCGGTTGCCGGCGTTGTGGCGTTTGTGCCGATCAACGGCCAACCGTTTCATTTCTTTTTTCTGAATCTCGTGCAGACATTCCGCCGTCCGCGGCTCCGTGTTTGGAACAAGTCACTGACGGCCTCGGAAATAAAGACATTTCTTGCGGCTCCTCCGGCACAGCCGACTGCTCCGGCCGTGCGTAAAACACCCATCGGAGGTTCTCGTCTACAAGAGCTTACCCTTATTGTGAATACCGGCGGTGTTTATAAACCTGAAGAAGATTGATATGCCTGAAAATACCCTCGCAAAAGCAAAACCCGGGCCAGCGACCAAACGGTTTTTGGATATCACGGAAATCCGCGACGACCTCATCATTATGAAAGACGGGACGGTTCGAGCCGTGATGCTTATTTCAAGCATCAATTTCGCGCTCAAATCCGTTGATGAACAGGAAGCGATCATTCAGGCGTATATGACGTTTTTGAACAGTTTGGAGTTTCCGATTCAGATTGTCATTCAGTCCCGCAAGATGAACATTGATTCGTATTTGAATTCGCTTCAGGAGTTTGCCGGCAAGACCGAGAACGAACTTTTGCGCGCTCAGATCGCGGATTATCGCGCGTTCGTAAGCGAGCTCGTGGTGCTCGGCGAAATTATGCAAAAGCGGTTTTATCTCGTGCTTCCGTACAATCCGGTTTCTAACAAACAGAAAAAATTTTTTGATCGGCTCGGCGAGGCGTTTTCCCCGGCCGTCGCCGCCAAGCTGAATGAAAAACAGCTTGCCGAGCGCAAAGAACAGCTGACGCGTCGATGCGAGATTCTTATCGGACAGCTCGCCAGTATGAGTTTGCAAGCCGTGCGCCTTGACACACAGGGACTGATCGAACTTTTTTACGACGCATATAATCCGGATGTTTACGATGAGCAGAAGATGACCGAACTAGAGAAGATTCAGATCGAGACATCATAATCATTATGGCGATTGAAATCGGAAAATTGGAATCAGCCGCGCCAAAAGCGGCTCGTCCGCTCAAAGCGGCAAAATCCGAAGAGACGCGGGTAACGGCCGAGCGTGCGGTTTTGGAAGAGGAGCGCGTGTATCGGCGCGGCACCGCGACCATCCGGGATTTAATCGCCCCGGCTTCGTTCGAAGTGACCCCAACATCGCTCCGGCTTTCCGGCGTGTTCGTGCGGACGCTGTTTGTCATCACCTATCCGCGCCATATCGGCCTCGGATGGAGCGCGCCGTTCATTAACTGGAACAAGACGATTGACATTGCCATGTTTTTCTATCCGATTAAGGCCGGGATTATTTTGAAGCAATTGCAGAAGCGCGTCGGAATTTTCGAGGCCGGTATTGTGTCCGATGCCGAGTCCGGCCGGCCGCGTGATCCGATCAAGGAAACCGCGCTTCGCGACATCGAGGCTCTGCGCGACGCGCTCACGCAAGGCATCGAACATTTTTTCCAATTCGCGTTTTACATTTCGATTTACGCAAAGTCAGAAGAAGAGCTCGACAAGTTCACCAACGAGGCCGAATCTATGTTCGGAAGCAAACTTATCTACACCAAGGCCGGTTATTATCAGGCCGAGCAGGGATTCAATTCCACATTGCCAGTCGGCAATGACGAGTTGATGATAACCTACAACATGAATACGTCGCCGATTGCGGCGTCGTTTCCATTCATCAGCTCTGATCTCACTTCGGACAATGGGATTTTGTACGGCATCAATCGCCACAACAATTCGCTCATTTTATTCGATCGATTTTCTTTGCAGAACGCGAACGCCGTCGTATTCGCAACGTCCGGCGCCGGGAAATCGTACACGATCAAGCTCGAAATTTTGCGTTCGCTTATGATGGGCACGGATGTCATTGTCATTGATCCGGAAATGGAATATAAGCATCTTTCGGACGCGGTCGGCGGCACATACATCAATGTGTCTTTGGCTTCGGCAGCGAAAATCAATCCGTTCGATTTGCCGCGCGCCGTGGGCGAGGGGACAAAAGTGGAGGATATCATCCGCAGCGCGGTTATCGCGCTCAAGGGGCTGTTACGCATTATGATCGGCAAGCCGATCGGAGGCGCTGGCCAGATCGGATTTACGCCGGAAGAGGACGCGTTGCTTGACCGCGCACTGATCGAGGCGTACGCGAAAAAAGACATTACGGCGGAGACGCCGGATCTTGCGGCTGTGGAGCCGCCGGTTTTGCAGGATTTCCAGGATGTGCTTGAAGGGATGGAGGGCGCAGGCGAATTAGTGGATCGTTTGCGCAAGTTTACGGAAGGCACATTTGCCGGATTGCTGAATTCACCGACGACAGTTGAAATTCACAATCAACTCGTTACATTTTCTGTGCGCGATCTTGAGGATGAGCTCCGTCCGATCGCGATTTACACCATCATCAGCTACATCTGGAACGTGGTGCGGTCCGAGCGTAAGAAGCGGATTTTGGTGATTGACGAGGCGTGGTGGCTGATGCAGCACGAGGATTCGGCAAAGTTTATTTTTGCACTCATCAAGCGTTGTCGAAAGTATTTTCTAGGTGTCACGACTATCACGCAGGATGTGAACGACTTTTTGCGTTCCCCGTACGGGCAGGCGATCGTGAATAATTCATCCATGCAACTATTAATGAAACAGTCGCCGGCCGCGATTGATCTCATTCAAAAAACATTCATGCTGACAGACGGGGAAAAATATTTATTGCTTGAATCCGGCATTGGGGAAGGGATTTTCTTTGCCGGCCAAAAGCACGCGGCTATTAAAGTCGTGGCCTCATACACCGAGGATCAGATCGTAACAACAAATCCGCAGCAACTTTTGGAGATTGAGCGGGCGAAAAAAGAGTTTGAGGAGGCTATGGCAGAAAAGGAAGAGATGACGGCAAAGCCGACGCGCGCGCCGGTTTCTGGCCGAGTCGAGACTGAACTTGGTCTTGAAAATGCCGAGGCGCAGGCCGTTTCCGAATCGCGGGCACGCGAGGTTGCGGCAAAATCAGCCGCAGACGCATTGCTTGCGGCAGAATCAGCAACCGCTGCTCCGGAAGAGCAGGCAGGAAAAGCCGAAGCCGAGCGGATTAAGCAGTCGTTAATGAGTTAGGGATTTAGGGAATTAGGAACTATGTTATTAAAACGCCAAAAAATTGTTTTATCGGTCCTAGTGGTCCTATTGGTTCTAGTGGTCCTATTATTTTTGTCGCTTCGCAAAGCGCCCGCACCCGCGCCATTGGTTGAACAGCCGGTTGTGGAAACTTCGGCGCCCACAGCTCCTTTGGAGCCGACCCCGGCGCAGGTTGAGCGTGATCAAACAGTCGCGCTTCAAACGGTTGCGAAGACATTTGTGGAGCGGTACGGGAGTTTTTCTTCGGAATCGAATTATGCGAACATCGTGGATGTCCTTCCGCTTGCGACAAAAACTTTTGAGGTTATTTTGCTAAAGCAGACGCAGGCTGGGACTTCGGCCGAGTTTTACGGCATAACCACACGCGCACTTGTGATGAAGGTTGATTCCCGCGATGAGGCGGCAGGGACCGCGAAAATGACCGTTACCACCCAACGCGAGGAGCGCAAAGGGGATCTCGCGGTCGAGACCGTCCGTTATCAAACAATCGTGCTGACATTTGAAAAAGAACAGAACGTGTGGAAAGTCGCTTCGGCCGCGTGGCTGTAAAATTTGCGGAACATCGGGGGTGGATTTTTGACGCGCTGTTTCCTCGCGCCTGTATTCGGTGCGGCGGCGAGGGAGCGGCGTTTTGTGTTTCGTGCGTCGAGGCATGGGTGCCGAATGTTTTGCGAAACAGATGTCCGTTTTGCGAACAGGGAGCCGTGGGAGCGACATGCAAAGATTGTCGCGGGAAAGTTTTTTTGGATGGTCTTGTCGCCGTTCTTTCCTACGGGGATCCGGTTGTGCGGCAAGCGTTGACCGCTTGGAAATATTACGGGGATGAAGCGTATCGGGATGTGGTGATGGGATGGATGCGGCGGTTTGTCGGTCAGAACATTTTTACACGAGACTCTGGCACGGATGATATGCTTATTTCGCCTGTTCCCCTTCATTCGTATCGTCGTCGCGAACGAGGATTTGATCAAGCGGAAGAGATTGCGACTGTTGTCAGTGAATTATTGGGAGTTTCGTGCGGGCAAAGCGTGGCGCGCGTGCGGATGACGCAACCGCGCGTTCGTACCGCGCGTGGGGAACGGCAGGTCGGCGATTTGGATGGCATATTTGAAGCATTGGAGCCTGTTGCGCCGCACATTCTCCTTTGTGATGATGTGTTCACGAGCGGCGCGACCATGGATTCAGCCGCAAAAGCGTTGAAAGAGGCAGGAGCAAAAACCGTTTTGGGCTTTGCGGTCGCGAGAGGGTAATGAACGAGAGGATAACGAAAAAGATAACTCAATTCCGGAATCCTTCCTTGCATCCGGAAAACATTCCTCGCTTTCATCATGGAATGGACTTTTGCAGAGATTCCCTCAAAATTTTTCCGTATAGCGCAAGCGTTTTTTCAATCATCGTGTCAGACCTAAATTGCTTCGCGGTCTCTCTGGCGGCTAATGCCAAACGATGTCTTAAAGCGGTATTGCTTAGTAAAAGTTTTATTTTTTCTTCAGTTTCTTTAATAGTGTTAACAATAAAACCGTTTTCACCATTACGAATAATTTCTGGAGCCACGCCTACAGAAAAACTTATTGGAACAAGTCCTTGCGACATCACCTCAATCAAACTTAGTGAAAATCCTTCATAACGCGAGGTTAATAGCGCAATTCCTCCCGTATGCTGGTTTAACAGAGAAGGAATAGTATCTTTAATCACGTTTGCGATAATAGAGTGATTTGGAATATTGTTTTTCATCCATTGTGTCAACTTCTTATTTCTCGACATTACGACTGAAAACTTTTTAACTTCAGGAAATTGCTCGAAAAGCCAGATGAGACGGTCAACGCCTTTTAGTTTCAGGGTGAATGGATCTTCTCCTATTCGGCCAAGAAAAACGATGGTGGGCTCGCCCTCCGGATTATTATTTGGCGTTTCAAACCAATAATCCTCAATTGCGTTATAAATAACTTCAATTTTTTCAGCCGCGATCCCGATGCTCATTAGATCTTTTTTTACTATATCAGATGTG
>CAZPPQ010000007.1:31136-31353 GCA_964588505.1 uncultured Gammaproteobacteria bacterium
CGTTCAGCGGCATACTGCTCAATGGAAGCAATATCGTTCAGAGGTCGTCGTGTTTTTATGTTAAGTTCTCGAATCGCTCCTGATTGTTTTAAACGAATAAAAACATCACTGCACTCGTTTTCCAAATGATTTGTTTTCGGTACGGATTTTAAAAAACCAATGGTTGTTGAACCGAAATGCGACACTACTGGTTTGGAAAAACGGAGAAAGGCAAGCG
>CAZPPQ010000008.1:0-9287 GCA_964588505.1 uncultured Gammaproteobacteria bacterium
AAAGAAGAAAAAACTGACTAAGACAAGTATTTGCGGAAGCGACTCGGATACCGAGTCGCTAGAAGCTCTGGCGGAAACACCATCCTTGCTATCGCGTGCGCGAGAATCCGCTGACGCACAAGGACTTCAATCGTGTCGCGTGGCGACGGGAATGCGCGCTTGAACCACTTCATCCGGCACATCCGATGAACACACGACAGAAGCTCTTCATCATTCCTCGGAACTCGCGCGCTCAAAAACTTCACAAAGGCTCCGCGCGCTCGCTCGTTCAAAAGACCGAAAATGATCCCATGTCCGTCCAACTCGCGTTGCCTCGCCGGATTCGGAGATGTTCCAGGCGGATCGGAAAAAAAGACAACCGGCTGGAACAGGTGAAATCCTCTTCCTTCTCCATGAAACGTCTCTTTCCAGTATGTCTCGTCAACCTCCATCATGAGCGCGGTCAACTGATGCAAGGTCTCGAGACCGTACCAAAACCCTTTTATGCCTTCCGGATACACAAACAGACGGTGGCTCCTCCCGTGACTTTTCAAAATACCGTACTTTGGAAAGATGGCCTCCGCGGTCCATCCGGAAAACACACTCGCTCGCTGTGCGACAGGAACCGCGTGCAAATAGACAGCCTTTGGTGAGTGAGGTAAAAAAACGGATCGAGCGCCGTAGCGAGACGAAATTCCGTTGCAGAGCAAAAATCCGATAACCTGTTTCACTTGTTCACCTTCGAACGGTCTAAGAAGCTTCACGATCGGATGATCGTAGCCGATCATCCCGCACAATTCGGACATCTTTTCCTCCTTTGGGATGGAACGCGTGAAAAAAAGCACTCTCTTTTTCGGCGCGTATTATACTACAGAAGAAACCTCCTACAGTCAAGCTTTCGCGTCCTCAAGCGCGCGACGGATTTTTTCGGCCATTGCCTGCAAATCGTCATGCAGATCATCTTCCCTTTGCCAATGTTTGTATCCGTCGGCCGGCAAGCGCGGGATCAGATGAACATGCGTGTGGAACACGATCTGCCCGGCCGCGCGTCCGCAGTTTGAACTCAAATTAAACGCATCCGCGCCAACCGTCTTCAAAAGAACCGGCATGATTTTCTTTACAACAGACATAAGAGCGATGACATCTTGCTCTGATGTTTCGAGAATGTTGTCTGCGTGGTGTTTAGGAATAAGGAGGCAATGCCCTGGATTGAGCGGACGAATATCCAAAAAAACCAAAACATCTTTCGTTTCGTAAATCTTTTGTGAAGGGATGGAGCCGTCAATGATTTTGCAGAAGATGCATTCGGGATTCATACAAAAGGTTATAGGTTTTAGCTTATAGCTTATAGGGATCTCTGCGAAAGTCCATTCCATGATGAAAGCGAGGAATGTTTTCCGGATGCGAGGAAGGATTCCGGAAATGATATCGCCATATCATTGAGGAATCCTGACGACGCAGCCGGGAAACATAACCGCTTTCAGGCCGGAAGCGACTTTTGCAGAGGTCCCTATAGGAAAAACTGTCGACTTTCACTCCAGTAAGCTATCACCTATCCGCAAGCGTCCACCAGATGCCGAAAGCGACCGCGAGAATCAACAAAATGTGAAACGGAAAAAAGTTGACGACAAAACCGGGACGCCAGTACTCAAGCGCCCAGCACAAAAGATAGGAAGCAAGCAAAAACAGAAATCCGGAGCGGGCGATGAAAACAAACATATTTAGGTTATAGGTTATAGCTTATAGCTTATAGGAGAAAATCCGCTATTCCCAAAACCCATAAGCTATCACCATAAACTCTTGCGTCTCCATGTCATTTTAATTTCTCCGATCTCGACCGAGGCATTCTGCTCCTTGATCTTTGGAATGGAAAATACGAACTTCCACGTGCCATTCTGCATCAAAAGTTTCGACGCGTCGAATGAAATACGCGCGACGCTCCACTCTCCGTCAACGGATGGCGGCGCGTATTTCGCAAGCACATAATCAATTCCCTGCGCGTCAAAATCCGTCGTTGCCTGAAGACGGATTGCATCCGGACGGAACAAAACGAATGGCTCGACCGCGTACCATCCGATGCCGTCCATCACGAGAGGGCCGCGCGCGATGTCAAGCATCTCCCCGGCAACCGTCGAACGAACAGAAACCGGCGCCCCCGGTTCCGTAATCTCAATCGAACGGCCGGAGAGCGAGACTGTCTGCAATCCTTCCGCCGTGGAAGTCTTGAGTGAAAACTCCGGCGCGTCAACCGAAACGCGCAGAGGTCCGGCCGTTGAAAAATGATTCAAAAATACAACCTGTGTCAGTCGGCTCGTGAGCGAGTTCCACACAATACCATCCGATGCTTGCCACGAAAGTTTGTACACTCCTTCCGTAAGATTTGGAATATCGAAACGGATCGTCCGCGTGTTTGTCTTTCCCGCTTCAAGCGCGTACACACGCGAGGCGATCACATTTCCGTCTTGTCCGGAAAGGATAATCGTGAGCGGCTTCGTGTTTGATGCATCCTGTGTGTAAGACATTTCAAGCGCAAGCAAACCATCATCTGTCACGAATTTCATCTCATGAGTTCCGCGAAGATCCAACCGCACCTCCCGCGGAGTTTTAAGCAACATCGGCGCGGGTGATGGCGCGGCGAATGCGGCCTGGTATGTCGCGATCTGAGAAATCGTTGGTGAGTGTTTTAGAAAATCCGCGACGCTTGCGAAATTCTGCCGACGCTGAAACAACGTGAGTCCGTTGCTGTTGATTTGAGACCACGGCGGATCGTCAAGCAAGCGATTCTTAAGCGGAAGCAAGGTGTAGACTTCCGGATCGGATGAAGCCAAACCGCCGAACTCGATGATATTCGCCCCATGATTCAAGAATTGAATTTCAACCTCGACCGTGTCGAACCGGCGGTGCGGATGCGTAAAGAAAAATACCGGATCATCCACAATCAGCTTGGATGAAAAAACGCGGCTGTCAGGCAAAAGGCGATCAATGAAAGCCGAGGTTTTACCGGGTCGCCACACGGTCGTGAACGAACCGGTCGGCACCAAATTCTGCCATCCGAGCCACGCAAAAAATATGATGGCGGCGAACGCCATCGCAACCTGCGCGAGACGGACGAAAATAATTTTCTTTATCATATTCTTAATTCCGAACAAGTTACTACTGGTGCAGAGCCACGGACTCCATCGCATACCTATCGCCGTTGCGAAATCCGATAGAGCGACTCGATGCCGAAGGTCTCCACCTTTTCAATCTTGAGCCCGAGGCCGGCGAGCTTCTCTTGATTCAGATATTCCATATCTTGCGGCGGAAAGCTTATGCCGTAATAGTAGAGCGGCGCAACGCGCGCGATTTCCGGCATGGCCGCGTATGTCGTCTCGTTGCGAAGCGGATAGATCACGCGCCGCGTCGGGAAAAAAATCTTGTCAGCTCGATCAACAACAATCACTGCATCAGACTCGGTGCGAGAAAACGCGTAGTCTCGAACGACAGACGACTGTTGTAGAGTCGCCGAGGCATCCAGTAAACCGTCTCCTTTTGCAAACACGGCGGTTCGCGCGCTCAAGACAACGCAGACGAGAAACAGGCACCAGACGACAAACGACCGAGATCTGTTTGGAAACCATTCGACGACAAACAAAAATCCACGCGCGACAAACGGCGTCCATAGCAAAAACATCGGCAACCAGTATCGCGCGTAGGAATTTCCGATCGTGATGATGGACGGATCCGGATTATCGTGAAACGTCCAACTCCCGTACATCACCGTTAGCCACACGGAGACGAACGCGGCGATCCAAAAAAATTTCCCCCAACGCTTCCGCTCATCATCGCTTCTGTCCTTCCGAAACTGCGAAGCGAACAAACCGAGAAACGCAAGCGCGGAAATCCACGGATAGAGGTCAACGGCATTAGCGGCCCACACTCTTGCAGCCGCTCGTGGATGAGTGCCGAAGGGAAATACCGGCAAAAGGAACCGCTCGATCCGATCGCGGAGCAGAAGCGACGCAGAAAACGTCGGTGTCGCCGGCAACCCCCTTTCAATTCCCCCTTGGAAAGGGGAAAACACGGCCGTCACACGGTACGTGTAACCGGTCGTGAAAGGGCTCCCGTACAATTTTGCGTTGAAAAAGAAAAACGGGGAGAACGCGACGAGCGATGCGGCGCAAAAAATCAGGATGGACCGCCACGCGGCTTTTTGGCAGAACATCCAAGTTCCAAACGCGAACGCCGCGACAATCAAGAATACTTCGGACGGCCTCACGAATAGGGCGAGCCCGAGGCAAGCGCCGGCAAAAATCAGATTGAGCTCGGCAGAAAAACGTGTAAGTCTGAACGGGCGCGTGACCAAAATAAAGACTGCAAACACGGCGAGCGAAACAAACAAGACGTTCGGCATAAACCCGCGTGAAGCGTAATACCACCAGGCCGGATGGATCGCCAGAAGCGCGGCGGAAAGAATGGCAAAATGTTCGGATCCCAAACGGCAGAGAATCGCGTAAACCGCAAACACCGCAAGCGCCGCAAACATTGGGACAATAAACGGGAGGATCGTAAAACCGAACAAAAAAGCGAGAAAGCCGAGAATGACCGGCCATCCGACAAATCCGCCCGGAACGAGATTTCCTGCAACGGAAACAATGCTCCGTGGGTGGATAAGACCGCGCAACGGAATATTCAATGGCTCGGGAATGGATAATCCATTTCCTGCGGCAAACGATTTGGCAAAAAAAGCGTTCGCTGTCTCATCCGGCGACAAAAAAACAGCCTGACCGGAAAGCCATGCCGCGCCCACAAAGGCTGGAAGACAGACGAGGATCAAAAAGAAAAAAGAAGTTCGCTTCACAAATCAAATTCCGTACGTAAACAGGCTCACGACTGCGAGCAAGATGGCAACCGAGAGAAAAAACACGGAGAGTGGAAAAAGAAAACCGATTCCGGCCCACACGGCGATGAGGAGGCCGGCGACGCCGATGACTTGCAGAAGCATTTTTGTTTTCCCAAACACATTCGCGGTTACGAGCCGTCCGGTTTTGCGTCGAAAATATCCGCCGAGAACGATCGCAAGTTCAAGCGCGAGAATAGTAAACGCAAACCACGGATGCACGTGCTTCATCACGAACAAAAGCACGACGGAACCGATGAGAAGTTTGTCCGCAACAGGATCGTAGAACGTTCCCCACGGCGTAATCCGGTCGCGGATGCGGGCGAGTGTTCCGTCCAATGCGTCCGTAAGCGCGGCAAAGATAAAAAGCGGAACACCGACAGCATAATTTTCCTGATATAAATACCATACCACGACCGGCGCCAAAAAAAACCGCAAAACAGTAATCTGGTTCGGAGTAACCCACGACGGAAAAAAACGAACCATGATCGCGTTCAAAAAACGGTCATGAACAAATACCTGTTTCGGGTCACGTTCGAATGCCATAGTGTGATATAATATCTTGGCTATGTGGAGCCGTATTCAACAGTCAAAGTCTAGCATATTTCTTTTTGTTTTTCTAGGAATCGAGCTTTTGAATCTCATACTTTGGAAACAGACGGCTATGGGATTCATCCTCCTCATCATTTTTTTTGTCTTCATTGCACGGACGCTCGGATCCTTGTTGCGACCGAGCGAATCTCCAGCCGTGCAAGGATGGACCGGACTTTGGATAGGCATTTCCGCGATTTCCGTGCTTGGATCTGTCATGTATTACGCCCATTCGTTCACGCTTGAAGCCGCACTCACATTACTTTTCCTTATTCCGATTGTCTGTCTCTCTTTATGGAGACGATTTGGGAAGCCGTTGCATTGGTGGAGCTACATGCACGCAACATGGAAAGAACACCATCACAGCGCCGGATGGTCTCTGCTTCTCACGGCTCTTGCGCTCGTCTGCCTGTACATCACGGCGACCACATTGCAAAACAGCGCCACGATCGAGGCGATCCGTTCACCGTGGCTTCTCACGCCAACAACAATTTTTGGGAGCATGGGACTCGCGTTCTTTTTCCTCTTTTCCGGATTGTTTATCGGAAAAAGTAAAGCCGCGCTCCTGCCGCTCGCTTGCCTCGCGCTTTTCGTTTTTCTTTCCGTCGCCTTGCTCGTATTTCCGCTCGGATATGGATTCGACGGATTCATCCACAAAACGACCGAGACATATCTCGCGCAGTTCGGATCCATCAGTCCGAAACCGTTTTATTACGCGGGACAATATGCGCTCGTCTTGTTTGTTCATCACGCGTTCGGACTTCCGATCAAAGCCGTTGACTCCATGCTCCTTCCGCTTCTTGCGGCGTTGCTGATCCCGTTTGCTTGGCACACGTCCGCATCGCATCTCCTAAAAAATGGCCGCGCGGCTTTAGCAACGCTTGCCGGAATGTTCCTCCTGCCGCTCGCGACATTCATTGCGACTACGCCGCAGGGACTCGCGAATGTATGGCTTCTCGTCCTTGTGCTCGCCTGCATTCCGTTCCTCGCGCACAAAAAATCTTTGCCGCTCTGGATCGGCATTCCTGTGCTCTCTGTCATAAGTATCCATCCGCTCTCCGGCATTCCGGCGCTTGTGTTTTTTATTATGGCTTTTGCATGGAGCCGCGGATGGCGCGCGATGTTTTGGGCAAGCGTGACGCTTGGGAGCGTCCTCCTTCCCGCGGCTTTTTTGGCAAATGCCTGGATTTCCAAAACCCCAACCGGTTTTTCTTTTGCCTCCTTCCAATGGTCAACGCTTTTTGAATCCCTCTCGCTCATTCCGTTTTGGGACACGCGCTTCAATCCGACGCTCGATTTTGCGTACCTCTTCTCGCAAAATGCCGGACTGTTTCTCTTGCTTATGGTCTGGCTCGTTCTGTGGTTCAAGAAAAAAGAACGCAGCATAATTACTCCGTCTGTTATCTTTTCGCTTGTTCTTGTCGTCTCGTTTATCCTGCTCCGTTTTGGGATTTCGTTCTCGTTTCTTATTGATTACGAGCGAGCGGATTACGCGAACCGACTCTTGCCAATGATAACATTCGCGCTCGCGCCCGCGCTCATTCTTGGCCTTGGTGTCATAGCGGAACGACTAGAAAAACAACCGCGAATCTTGCGTGTCTCGGCCATTGTCCTGCTTGCGTCGTTCGCGCTCTCGACATGGTATTTCACTTTTCCGCGCCACGACGCCTACATGGTCGGACACGGATTCAATGTGAGCGCATCGGATTTCGAAGCTGTGCGGCACGTGCAGAAACTTGCGGATGGAAAACCATACATCGCGCTTGCAAATCAGACGATATCGGCCGCAGCACTTTCTGTGCTCGGTTTTGAATACATCGGCGATCAATTCCGCTATCCGATCCCGACCGGTGGTGAGCTTTATCAATCCTTTTTGGAAATGAACAAGCGTCCGAACCGCGACACGGCAAAAGACGCGCGTGATTTCGCGCTCTCGCGCTGTATGATGAATCCGTTGTGCAAAGACGGCTCTTTGTCTCGCGTCTATTTTTTGGTGAATGATTATTGGACTGATGCATCCCGTGTCCGCGAAACCGCAAAGGCTTCGGCCGACGCTTTTACAATAACTGGCGATGGAAAAGTAGCGATTTTTGAATACCGTTTCTGATAACTTTCGACATCCCGCGATCACCTCGACCAGCCATCCACCCGCCTGCATACTTTGCACAGCTGGAGGACAGGCGGGCAGGCTCGAAAAATAATGACACTGCGGCCTCACTCGGGGAATAAGGGAGGCCTATTATTCATCGAGCTTGTCGAGATGCTCGCCATGCCTTCGCTCGTGGAATAAAAAGTGGATAACTCTCATTGACCCTGCGGCCAAAGCCTCTTACTCTTGATGGCGGCACAGACCACACAGGAAAAGGAGGACGGCAAATGATTTCCAAACGCCACGAAATATGCGCGAGAGAAACCGCGCTTCAGCTCATTAAAGAATTGCGCATCGGCAAAGGAGCGAACGGGCCGACATTGGGATTCATCCTCGGAACCGGATGGGAAGAATCCCTTTTGTTCGACGAACCGCCAAATGAAGTTCTTTTGGAAAATTTGCACGGATTTCACGAGCCAATGAAGACGAGTCTCGGACATTCTCCAAAAGTCGTTTTCGGTCTTGTCTGCGGCGTGCCGATCATCGCCCAAATCGGGCGTGTTCATTTGTCAGATCCGCCGGCAGACCGCGGTGTGCAGGATATGGTGCGCTTGCAGGCCGAAATGCTCATCCATCTCGGCGTGCAGCGTCTTGTCCTCGCATGCGGAGCCGGGCGCACTGACGACGTTTTCTCGGCTGACAACGCCACGCACGAGACCCGCGAAATCCTCACAGGTGATGTGGTGCTGATCAACGGATTTCTGACAGCTTTTGCGCAAAATCTCCCTGGATTTTCGTCCGAACGCGGCTCTCCGGATCTGACGATCAACTGGGCGCTGTATCAGCATATTCTGGCGTACGCCACGGAAAGCCCGCAATTTCGAAAACGTCTGCACACGGGCGGATATGCCATGATCACGGGACCATATTGGGAAGGCCGATATGACCGGAGTCTTCTTGGCCTTTCGCAAGTTGGCGTGAAAGCAATCGGATTCGGCCTGCTTCCGGAAGCGTGCACTGCCTCGCTCTACCGCGCAAGCAAAGGCGTTTCTACTCTCTCGATCGCGCTCATAATCAACGCCGCCGAGCGCGGTGAAACTGTAGATACGCCTGAAATCACGGAAACCAAAAAACTCCTCCCATCCTTATTCCGGTTCCTCATCCGGAATTCTATCGCCAATCACGCCCGCTGACGCATAGCGGGTTTTTTATTGTGAAACCTCTGTCATGGGTCTCTCATCTCTATGAAGCGGCGAGTTTTGATTCAAGTTGTTTCAATCGCTCCTCAAATGCAAAAATTTTCTGATTCTCCGGATTCCCTTCCTTCAGCCGCTGAATGCCTTTTTTAACATCTGAAACAGCGCCGACGACAAACGCCGCTTCAATGTACGCATCAAGATACTTCGGATTCTTCTGGCGGATTTCGGTTGCTTTGCGCAAATGTCCGAGAGCCTTGTCCGAAAATCCCTGCGCGATTTCAAGCTCTGCCATACTCATAAGCGCGCTTGCGTTTTCTGCGTCAAGCCTCAAAGCAAACTCCAATGTTTCGCGCGCCTGCGCGAATTGCCGGCCCGCAAGATAAAGATTTCCAAGCCCTTCGTACGCTTCCGTATATTTCGGTGAATGGCTGATGACCTCAACATACCGCTTTTCCGCCTCAATCCTTTCGCCCTTGCGGGCTAAATCTTGCGCTTCGTCAAACAATTTTTTCAAAAGTTCAGGATCCTTTTTGTCCGCAACCGGAGAGGA
>CAZPPQ010000008.1:9297-29868 GCA_964588505.1 uncultured Gammaproteobacteria bacterium
TTTAATTTTTGATAATGCTGTTCCAGCCGATTCACGCGCTGAACCAGATGGCGCGCGAGACGGGAAAATATGTTCCAGACATTCTGGATGACGCGGCCGATGCGGCGCCATCGCTCGATCTGCGAACGAGTAAAATGTTCCGTAATAAGACGATCCTTCACGCGCTTTGTGAGCTCGGCTGGCACGGATTCAACATTCACAACCCGAAGCCGTGGAATGTTCCGCACCAAAACTGCAATAACGGCGAGAAAAGAAACGGCCATCGCGAGAATGGGGATAAGCCAATAAGCCATAAAGAAAAATTATAAAGAAAATTCACTTGCGGCTTTGATGATGTCGGAAAATGCCGTCGCGCGAACGCTCGCGCTCCCGACCAACACACCGTCAATGTCTGGTTCACGCAAAAAGGCGCGGATATTCTTCTCGTCCACGCTCCCTCCGTAAATGAGGCGGGCTTGAGAAACCGTTTTTTTGATCATCTGATGCATTTCAACAACATCCGACACCCGCGCATTCCGTCCGGTTCCGATCGCCCATACCGGCTCATACGCCACGAACAGCCGATCTTTTTTCTTGAAACGGACGTTCTTCAAAGCCTCGTCCAATTGACGCACAATGATCTCTTTTGCTTTTCCGGCATCGCGCTCGGCCGCGGTTTCTCCAACGCACAAAACTGGAGCAATACGCAGGGCAAGCAGGGCGAGCACTTTTTTGTTTACCATTGCGTCTGTTTCTCCAAGCTTTCGCCGCTCGCTATGGCCGACAAGCGCGTAAGATACGGAAAATTCCTCCAACATAGACGCAGAAATCTCGCCAGTGAACGCACCCTGCGGCTCCCAAAACACATCCTGCGCGCCAAGAGCGACGCGACTGTGGGCAAGCGTTTTGCGCACATCGCTCCATGCGACAAACGGCGGACATAAAACTACATCCGGCGCGCCGCGGAAACCGCGAAGCGTGGACAACACGGCGCGCGCGAGAGCAACGCTCTCGCGCGCGCCAACATACATTTTCCAATTTGCGATAATGATTTTTTTCATAAAAAATCCATAAATCCTATAAGTCTTTCTATGCCCATAAAACCTACAATCCGGCTGCTTCGCGAAACGCCTCCACATCTTTGTACGGCCCAATGATGGCTGTGACCATCTTTCCCTCGTCCAAAACTTCCTTGGCCGCGACGAGCAATTGCCCGCGCGTTACGCACTCCATCTCTTTCATCCGATCATCCAGTGTTTTTACTTTATTCAAAAACAGTTCCTGCCGACCAATCCATTCCGCGTGATCAGAAGAATCCTCGAGCCGAAGCAACATTCGTCCGCGCACATAATCCTTTGCTTCGCGCAATTCGCGCGCGGTCACACCGCGGCTGACCATCGTCTTAATTTCCGCAAGAATCGTTTTTGCGGCGAGGGCGAGACGCGAGGCATCCAGTCCGGCAATCACGGAAAACGCGCCAATATCCTCGTACGGCGAGTGCGCGGCGCGCACCGAATATGCAAGCCCCTTGCGCTCGCGCACAGCCACGAATAGGCGCGAGCTCATACTGCCACCCAAAATAATGGAAAGCAAAGTCGTTGCCGGATTGCGTTTATCGGCAAGCGCACACGATGGGAACCCGAACGCGAGCTGAATCTGCTCAGTTTCCTTAAAACACACACGCAGACGGGCCTCTTTTGACCGCGCAATAAACGCATCGAACGACTTTAACGGCTCTTTATTTTTGGGAACCGTGCCAAAACTTTTTTCGATCAGTGTGCGTGTATTTTTTCCGATATTTCCCGCGGCCACAAGTACGATCTGCGAAGGCAAATAATGCGCGTCACGAAACGTAATCACGTCCGCGCGCGACATAGTCCGCACCGTCTCGTGCGTGCCGGCGATTGATCGGCCGAGCGCGTTGCCATCAAACAGTGTTTCCTCAAGCATATCCTCGATATGCAGGATCGGATTATCGCGGTACATATTAATTTCTTCCATAATCACGCGGCGCTCTCGATCTAATTCTTTTTTGACATAGAGGGAACAAAAAAGCATATCGTGAAGCAAGTCAATCGCGAGTGGAAGATGCCGTGCGTCCGCTTTCACATGATAGCCGGTGATATCTTTTCCTGTGTACGCGTTGTATTCCGCTCCGACCGCATCCAGAGCACGGCTGATGTCGAGCGTGGTCGGCCGGCGCTTCGTGCCCTTAAACATCAAGTGCTCGATAAAATGCGCCGCGCCTTGAAGCTTCGATGTTTCATATCGAGACCCGACGCGAACCAGCACAAAAAACGTCGCGGCTTCGGTTCCGGCGATCGGCATCAAATGCACCCGTATGCCATTTTTCATTGTGAAAGATTGTTTCATAATCCAAAGGCGTTAGGGAGTTAGGGAGTTAGGGGAAATATGCAAGCCTAAATCTCTAGAGCCTAAAGCCCTAACATCCTGCGATCCTCCCACGAAAATATCCTTCCAAATCCACCATCGGCACGCGATCCTGTTTCATCGTGTCGCGGTCGCGGACCGTTACAGCCTGATCATTCAACGAATCAAAATCCACGGTTACGCAATACGGCGTGCCGATCTCATCTTGCCGCCTGTAGCGCTTTCCGATGGATTGCGTCTCATCGTAATCCACGCGCCACTGCTTCGCGAGACGCTCGGCCAACGGGCGCGCGACCGAACTTAGTTCATCCTTTTTCGAGAGTGGCAACACCGCGATTTTGATCGGCGCGATCGCGGACGGAAATCGCATGACGACGCGCGTTTCTTCCTTGCCATCGGCATCCTTCACCTTTTCTTCGTCATACGCTGAAACAAGCGCGGCCAAAAGCGTGCGATCCACGCCAAACGACGGCTCGACCACATGCGGAATGTATTTTTCTCCAGAAACCGGATCCGTGTACACGATCTCCTTGCCGGATGCTTTGGAATGATTCAACAGATCGAAATCCGTGCGATACGCAAGCCCGTAAAGCTCTTTTCTGCCGAACGGATACTCAAACTCGATATCCACCGTGCGCTTGGAATAATGCGCGCGCTCCTCGTCGGACACTTCCATGTTCGACGTGCGAGACAGATCAATGCCGCACGCCGCGATAAAACGGTACATCTCTTTCAACCACATCTCGAATGTCTCTTGCCACATCGAGGAATGAATAAAGTATTCGATTTCCATCTGCTCGAACTCGCGCTGACGAAAAATAAAATTGCCCGGTGTAATCTCATTGCGAAACGCTCTCCCCATCTGGGCAACGCCGAACGGCACGCGCTTTCTGCTCGTGTTCAAAATAAGCGGAAAATCTACGAACATGGCTTGCGCCGTCTCCGGACGCAAGTAAGCCACGTTCGCTACATCTTCGGCCGGGCCGACGAATGTCTTGAACATCAGATTGAATTGCCGCGGAAACGCAAACATCCCTTTTTTCCCGCAGTGCGGGCAAACGCCGAACAGATCCTGCACGTAAGCATCCTTATTCGTATCAGGAAAAGATTTTAGCTTGGCTTCTTCCTCTTTCCAGCTTTTTCCCTTTGATTCCAAAAAATGATCTACGCGGATCCGTTCATGGCAGGATTTACACTCGATAAGCGGATCGGCAAAGCCTGCTGACAAATGTCCGCTCGCCTCCCACACTTTTGGACTCATGATGACGGCCGCGTCCAATCCGACCATATCCAGACGCTCTTCCACAAACATTTTCCACCACAAACGCTTGATATTGTTTTTAAGCTCCACTCCGAGAGGACCGTAGTCCCACGAGTTGGCCATGCCTCCGTACAGTTCTGATCCGGGAAACACAAATCCGCGATTTTTTGCCATCGCGACAAGGGTCTCCATACTCACAGAATGATTCGACATAAAGGAAACTCAAACTTTCATAATTTCCATCTCTTTCTTTTCGGCGACCTCATCAATCTTTTGCGTGAGTTCCTTCACAAGTTTGTCGAGCTCGTCGAGTAACTTGAACTTTTCATCCTCACTCATTCCTTTTTCCTTTTCCATCGCAATCACGGATTCACGAACCTCTTCACGCGACCTGCGAAGCGCGACTTTCGCATCCTCTATTTTTTCCTTCATGGTTTTCACCAGTTGCTTGCGATTTTCCTCTGTCATCTGCGGAAGCGTAATCCGGATCGCTCCGCCGTCCACGGCCGGATTCAGTCCCAATCCAGAATCACGGATCGCTTTTTCGATCGCCTGTGTCACGCCTTTGTCCCACGGCTGGATGATCAGCGTACGCGCGTCCTGCACGGCAATGGACGCGAGCGTATTCAACTCCATCACGCTGTCATAGGCCGTCACCTTTACCTGTTCCACCAATGCCGGAGACGCGCGGCCTGTGCGTATGGCGGACAGTTCTTTCAGAAGATGATCAAGATGACTGTCGAACAATGATTTTTTTTGCGCGAGGATTGGATGCATATTTAATTATTTTTTCTTTTCCGGAGCGACGACTCCGGCAAAAACAACCGAGGGATTTTTTGGGTCGATCGCGAGAGATTCGATCGGGCGCGCGGACGGAACGGATTTGGTGGCCCAATTTTTTCCTCCGTCAATGGTTGAATAAAATGTCGAGGTGGCGGCATACGCCATACGCGTCCCATCGTCCGGATTGACCGCGATCGCCTGAATCGCCGCTTGCCCGGGCGCGGTCAACATCGGCACGGATTCCCATGTGGCCCCGAAATCGAATGACCGCAACAGGCCGTATTTCGTTGCCGCGACCACGACTTGACTCCGCTTGTCCTGGGACAGCTCGGATACACTATCGCCTCCTTTGAAATTTTTCAATTCCTTCTCGATGTTTTTCCAAGTTTTTCCGGCATCAGTCGTGCGATAAAATCCGTTGCCAGCCGAGGCGACGAGAACCATTCGGCTGTCCGTCTGATTGACGAGAATCGCGTTCGCCGATGTCTTGCCGTTCATGGCGCGTTGCCATGTCTTGGCCGCATCCACGCTTTTCAACACATTCCCGTTCGACAACCCGAGCCAAAGGATCTGGGAGTTATACCAATCCACCGCGATCGTTTTCAACGATACACCGACGCGTGTTTCCACATACGCTTCATCACTGTACGTCCGATTGCAATCAACGCTCTTAAAAAGGCGCGCGCCTTTGATGACAAAAATCACGCATTTATTTTTTGGATCAACCGCGATCTCGTCCACGCGGCCTTCTTTGAGTCCAGCAACGCGCGATTGCTGCCATGTTGCGCCATTGTCGTAACTGAAGAACATCCCATTTTCCCGCGTGCCGAGATACAGGGCCTCCGGATCAGCCGCGTCCCGCCGCACGACAAGGACATTCGTTGGAGCGATGGTCCCAACCGATTTCGCACCCGGAAACGCGACAGTCTGCGCCCATGTTGCTCCAGCATCCGAAGTTTTATACACGCCGCCGTCCGCTTTCTTTGTTGTCTTTGATCCAATTCCGACGCATCCGGCTCCAAAAAAAACAAGGGTGAAAATGAGCAAAAAAACATGCTTTGGCATAAGAAAAAAATTATGAGGGTAAGGCAATCGCCATATGTTCAAGTCCCAACTGCGGGCTTCCGTTTTGAGCCGCGGCCTCCCTCGCCTCTTGCATGGCGTGCATGGCGAAAAGCCACGCGAATGGAACAGGTTCAACAGGAGTTTGCGGAACTGTCATCAAATCACCACAGCCGATAGAATCGAGAAGCTGATCACGAATCGCTTGCTCCCATGCGGAAATCGTCTCTTCAAATATAACCGCTTTGTTCACCTCCTCTTTCGGAAGCGCGCTCGCGACCATTTTCAGCCGCGCTGACAAGTTTGATCGGATCATCTTGTTTCCATCTTCAAGCGAAGCCAAAAAAGTCTCGCGATATTCCGCGTCTTGCGCGAGCCGAAGAGCAAGCCCCGGGCGTCCAAACGAAAGACGAGCAAAGTGATCGGCCTCTGCCGAAGACACAACATATTTTTTAAGAGATGCGGCAATCATTCCTGTCGGCACCGGATGAAACCGGATAACTTGACAACGCGACGCAATGGTCGCGAGAAGCGATGCTTTATGGCCGCCGAGCAAAATAATGAGCGCGTTGCCGCGAGGTTCCTCAAGTGTTTTTAGAAGAGCGTTTGCCGCGGATGGACTCATCCGATCCGCATCCCGAATCAGTACGCCTTTTTTTCCGCAAAAAGAGGAAAGGGCGAGTTTTTCTTTTACTTCGCAAATCTGATCTATGGAAATCTGCGTTTTAAGTTTTTTTGCCTTTTCATCCATCAATCGTTCCACAAACAAAAAATCAGGATGTGTTTCAATCGCGCCACCCAAGAATGTCCGCAACAGTTGGCGGGCGATTGTTTCTTTTCCAACACCTTCCGGCCCGATGAACAAAAACGCATGCGGAAGCTTGTCGTTTTCCAAAACACGCTGAAACATCTTGCACGCAACCTCGTGTCCGATGATGTTTTCAAAAGGATTCGGGGACATATGGGGACAGTATAGCATGGGAAGCTTATAGGTTATAGGTAATAGCTTATAGGAGAAAATTCTCCTTTTTTTCCTATAAACTACCCGCCCGAACGACCGAGTGTCTGTTCGTTCGGTCGGGCGGGTAAGCTAACACCTATAAGCTGCAATCTCCTCGCCTACAGTCTTTCAAATAAATCACAAATATCCGCTAACTTTAGCCACTTTTCCCCGTCTGCCTCTTGACAACATCATTAATCCGTGATAGAGTGTTCGGCTGGATGTAACGCGGGTTAAAAACCGGCCTTTTTGTCCCATTCCCCCTCGGCAACCTGGAGGAGAGAGTCAACCGTCTTTCTTCTGAAAGCGGTCGGCCATCAAATAAAGGAACTCGGTCTCGCACTGACTTCCTTTATATGCCAGATGGTCATGGTGCACACCAGCGCTTGCGCAGGTCACTGCACCCCTGACCTCCAGATTACTGGGGAGGATTGTCCAACCCTGTGTTCTTTTCACACGGCTGATGTCTGCCCAATGAGGTAGGCTTAAGCCATTTTGCCCACGGCCGCTTAGCGGTACGGGGTGTTTTGAGGAGTAACACATGACGGCGAACAACGGCGAGGCGACGGAGACGGCGGCGGGCGGCCGGGAAGCGCTCGGGGCCGAGGCGGCCGAGGCGGCGGCGTTCGTCGAGGAAACAAAGCCGCTCGGCGTCACGATCGGCGACGCGCTGCAGGCCAAGAACGGCGGCGGCGTGGAAGTGATCGAGGCGGCGCGCAAGACGGCGCCGGTGCAGGCCGCCATCCAGGTCGGCGGCGAGAAGAAGCCGACGGTGCCGGTGCGGCCGCAGACGGCGCGCGCGGGACGGCCGGTGGCGAAGAACAGCGGCGCGGTCGAAGAGGACCGGCAGCTGAACCTGCCTGAGGAGATGACGTGGGTGCAGAAGATTTTCTGCCTCGTCGCTCTGTACGGGCTGAAGAAAGCGGCGGACGAAGTCGTCCGCATGCTGAAGTACGGATCGAAGAGCGGCAAGGAGTGGTCCAAGGCCAACACCTTGCAGCTCAAGTGGGGCGAGGCGCTCAACGTGCCGCCGGCCATGCTGTTCGTGAGCACGGACGGCATCGTGTCTCTCGAGTCCCTGCCGGTCGCGATCGAGCGCTTCTACAAGCTCATCGTGGCCAGCGCCGAGCCGAGGCGCATCGAGGCGCTCCTGGCCGACGCAAAGGCGTGCAACCGCCTGCGCCAGGATCAGGTCGCCACGATGAGCGAGATGGTGCGCGGCGCAATCGCCAAGCTCGACGAGGCCGAGAAGGTCGCGGCGCAGAAGGCGCAGGCGAAGGCCGAGGTCGAGGCGACCGAGGCCAAGGCAGCGCAGGCGAAGGCCGAGGCCGAGGCGAATGCCCAGGCCAAGGCGAACGCGGACGAGCTCGCGGAGATCAAACGCCAGCTCGCCGAGGCAAGGGCCGCGGCCGCGCAAGCGACCGCCAACGCCAAGGCCGAGAAGGCCAAGGCGGCCGCGGCGCAGGAGCTCCTCGAGAGCGCCACGGCGCCCGCGGCCACGCCCGAGCCCACGGCCGATGCGGTCGGCGAGACGGCGTCCGGGGAGATCACGATCCCCAACATGCCCACGGTGCAGTAGTCACCGTACCGCACCGGCGCACCGGCCAAAAACTCGATGAATAGCCCGAAAGGCCTATTCATCCGCTCGTAAGGAGCCGTGAGAAACTTCACGGGCGAGCGAAACGCTCTTTTCAACCGGCAACATAAAACGCCGGAGCTCTACGGGAACGGATTCTCCTTCCGTTCCCGGGTTTTCAAGGGACATCAGATAGCTGGTGTTCCGTGAATCCCCTCAAACAGGAAAAAGAAAGGAGGACAGGACTTATGCCACCGAGTTTAGATTGAAAGGAGCCCGCACATAACATTGCGGGAAAAAATCAGGGAGTCACCGAGCCCTACGCAATACGGTGAGCCTGGGGAAGCAGAGCCCTGGCGTAGCAGAACTCTTGCTACGCCGTTCGACTAAACTCCGAACTGCGGTTCGAGGTTTTGAGAAAAAAGATTTAGCATCGCCCGCATTGCATCCGCCAAATCCTTGCTCGCAAAAAGCAAGTTTAATTGCGTTTCATCTTCCAAAAAAATCGCCACAAAATAATCACGAATCAAAATTGTTTTCAAGCCAAGACCGGAAACCACAACTTCTATAGATCCGATAGGATCAATAGGACCTATAGGACATATCGTTTGCGCTGTCCCGCGCGCGAAAAGCCATGGACCAGAAACTTTTTCCATCATTCCACGAAGCGTCTTTTTCCCTTCCTCGCCATTGAACAATTTAATGCCCGGCCGCGCGCCGCACGGATGCGCGTGTATCAGCATATGCGGAAGCAAACGCAAAAACTCCCGCTCCTTTTCTTCCAATTCCTTTCTCTGCAAACTCAAAAGTGCCCGAAACCGTTCCGGAGACTCGGAAACGTACAAACGCTTCCCTTCCTCAAATTTAAATTTTATCAGCCCGTGCTTTTCCAGTGCTTCAACAGCCGTATATGTTGTGGCGCGATTCACAACGGCCCGCTCCGAGATCTCCTGAATGGACGCGAATCCGAGCGAAAGCGACGCAAGATACACGGCCGCCTCCTTTTCTGATAATCCAAGATGTTCGAGCTCGTTCACGAGATCCTCCATAAAATTCGCAGCTTGTAGCTTGATATTATTATACCATCCCTTTCAACACATCCCATGTCGCCTGCGCCGTCTTTTCCCATGTGAACATTGCTGCGCGAACGACCCCTTTCTGCGCCAGCGACTCGCGCGCCGACGGATCGAAAGCAACTTTTTCCATTGCCTCGACCCATGCTTCGATTTCTTCCGGTGGAGCGAACAGTGCCGCGGCCTCGGCGACTTCATGATGAACTGCGATATCAGAAGCAATGACCGGCGTTCCGCACGCCATGGCCTCAAGAAGCGGAATGCCGAATCCCTCATACAGTGAGGGAAAAAGAAACGCGATTGCCGCTCGCATCAGTGACGCAACCTCGGCTGTCGTAAGATATCCAAGTTTCCGAATTTGATCTTTGACAGGCGAGGCATCATAAATTTTCTTGATTTCCTCAAACCCGTACCCGCGCGGTCCGACCAAAACCAGTTCAAACGGATCCCCGACTCCGCGGCGCTGTTTAAACAGCTCAAACGCGCGCAAAAGAATAGCTGAATTTTTTTTCCGATCCAAGCGTCCGACATATAAAAAAAAGTGCTTGCCGAGCCGATGCGTCTCCAAAACGCCAGCATCCATAGCCTCGGGCCCGGCGTGAAATGATGTGGCATCCACGGCAAGCGGCGTTACAACAATCCGATCTTCAGAGATATGATACCTATCCATCAATTCCTGTTTTGAAAATGCGGAGACAGTCAAAATCTTCGAAGCGCGCCTGACCGCGCGCCGCGTCATCGCCTCGAGACGCCGACGCGAAGAATGATCGTAGACCGAGGGCATGCGACGAAATCCGATATCGTGCACGGTGGTGATCGTCCCCTGCCTCTTGTCCGCGCGGCACGGAAACCAAAAAGGCAGTCCTTGCGACGGGACGAAAAAAATATTCGGCGTGCGACGGAACAACTCCCAGCTCACGCGGCCCTGCATCCATCCGGACTGAAGCTTCCAATCCAACACGCGCGATTGCCATTGATTCGGGAAATCCGCAAGCGGCGCCTGCAAAGCGGTCGGCGAATACAATACGACCTGTTCATCAGGCGCAAGCGCGCGCTTTTTCATCTGCTGAATCAGATAAAACGCGTACCACTCGACTCCGGTTCGCTCGGACTTATTGGCAGAGGAAGCGTCAATCGCGAAAGAAAACATAGTTGATAGGGGGCTGTCGCCGAATGTGCTTTTGAAGCGAAATGGCTGAATTTCGAGACAGAATCGTTGAATAAATTTTGAGGTTTATCAGTAGATAAGCCGAAAAATTTTGAAACGATTATGACCGAAATTCAGACATTGCAGCCAAAATGACATTCGGCGACAGACCCGATAGGTCCGATAAGTCTAATAGGTCCAATAGGACATATCTGCGCTATCTCGTAAAAATACTGCGTTTGTACGCCTCGAGGTTCTCCAAAGCCACGCCTGTCCCTTTTGCAACGCAGAGTTGAGGGTCCTCGGCCACGAACACCGGCACGCCGGTCGCTTCGGCGATCAACCGATCTAAGTTCCGAAGCATCGCGGAACCGCCGGTCAGCACGATCCCTTTATCCATCACATCTGCCGCGAGCTCGGGTGGAGTCTTGTGAAGCACCTCTTTCACGGTCGCGAGAATCCCTTCAATCTCATTCTGAATCGCGTTCGTCACGTCATCGGATGTCACCTCGATAATTTTCGGAAGGCCCGTAATCATATCCCGCCCCTTCACCTCCATCGTAAGCTTTTCCGGCATATACATAGCCGAGCCGATCTGAATCTTGATGTCCTCGGATGTGCGCTCGCCGATCGCCAGCCCATACTTTCGCCGGATGTATTCGGAGACGGCCAAATCAAACTTCACGCCGCCGATGCGCACGGATTCTGACGCGACAATGCCTCCCAATGAAATCACAGCCATTTCCGTCGTGCCTCCTCCGATGTCAATCACCATATGACCGGACGGAGAGCCGATCGGAATGTTTGCGCCAATGGCCGCGACAATCGGTTCTTTGATGATATAAGCCGCTCTGGCTCCGGCTGCGAGAGTCGCGCCAATCACAGCGCGCCTCTCGGTTGATGTGATGCCGCCGGGCACGGCAACCATCACTTCCGGGCGAAAAAGCCGAATCCCGCCGAGCGCTTTGTTGATGAAATATCGCAACATGGCCTCGGTCGTGCGATAATCCGCAATCACACCGTCCTTAAGCGGACGGCGGGCAATGATCGTATCCGGCGTGCGACCGAGCATATCCTTTGCTTCCTTTCCGACGGCCAGCACTTTTTTGTCAACAGACGAAATAGCGACCACGGACGGCTCGTGGATGATGATGCCGCGCTTTGGCACATAAACAAGCACGGTCGTGGTGCCTAAATCAATGCCGATTTTACGTTGGAACATAAACGGAATAGGCGTTAGGGATTTAGGCTCTGGGCGTTAGGGATTTAGGCTCTGGGCTCTAGGCTTTAGCTCTTTTGTATAACCAGTGCCTAATGCCTAAATCCCTAATTCCCTAACATCCTTTTTTACAGCTCCACCACAAACACGCGATCTTCGTTGATGGTTGTTTCAACACGATACACATCATCTCCCCACGCGCTTTCTGTTTCTGCCGGCGCGGCGAACGTGATATTCTTATCAAAATCCAGAGTAAGCGTCAAAGCGGCTTCCTGCGCCCCAATCTGTTTGAACCACGAAAGACGGTAATGCTTGCTTTCAATGCTTTCGACGACCTCTGGAGCAAGGAGATATTCAAATACAAGCTCTTGGGCTTGCCCTGGTTCGACCGAGGTAAACGCGCCGAACGATGTCAGTTCTAAATCGCTTGCCACATCAACGACCCCGGGCGCGCGCGATGGATTTTGCAACAGATCGCCGGCCAAAGTTCCGTCAACACGAATAAGTTTGCTTCCTTTTGGCGCGAAGAGTCGCGTGTAGGTTCGATAACGCGTCGTTTTCCAATCAAACTGGCCATGATGCTCGTACCTAATTGATGTCCTTCCGACAAATTGTTTATCCGTATTCCTGAACACTTCGTACCGCACGGAACGCGATACGGCCTGATCGGATTTTAAGCTGGCAAGATTCGCGTCCACAACCATCTGCACATCTGCTGTTTGCGGAAGAATACGGCCTCCCCAGCCGACTCGCGCAAGAATTTCTTCTACTGCTTGATCATCGCTGTAAAGCACAAACTGCTTCGTACGAAATGCCTCTTGTATCGCGGCAAGCACATCTTTCCAAGTTACGAGCGGCAACGCATATAATTTCGCTTTCATAAGACTGACCAAATCGGCCAAAATTTCCTTTCGTTGAGATTCCGGGATACGTTGCTCGACATATCCTTGTTCGACTTGATATTCAAGACGATCCGCGATATTTTCCGCTGTAAACACCTGCCCCGCGATCCGCAACGGTCCGATAATCTTCAATAACGAAGAAACGAGGGTCGGCGTGAAACCAACGACATTTTCAAATGACCGCGGCGGCTCGACAGAAGGGACCAGTCTTGCCTCGACATTCCAAAGTTCCGTAGCTTTTCTCGCACTCAACGCAAAATCCGGCGACCAATTCGCGTCGCGGAAAAACCAGCCGGAAACGGCAAGATGTTTTTGAATCGGCACCGGAGGAATCGTCTTCAAAAACGGTTCTGCTGCGCGATCCAAACGATAGGAATCCGCAGTCCGAATATCCGTCATTTCTCCGTCTTTCATAGTTATCACGCCATACGTCCCGATGAACCCGCCGCCAGGACGCAGTTCGTTGTTGTTCAAAAAAAGAAGCAGGGTGTCTTTTTCTTTTTCCAATCCCAAAAATTGCGGGAGCAATCCGGAGGCAATGGCAACTGTCTCAATCAAGGATCGTGTTTCCGCAAGTTTTGATCGCCAAGAATCGAGCATGGTAAAGTATGGCAAGGTAATCGGGTCGGTGGTAACAGTCTTGATCTCTGCTTCGGCCAGAATAAGCGATGTGTGCAAGGCGAAAAAATCGTTCGCGGCCGCGCTTAGTCTGCGCAAAATGGCGCGCTTTGTTTCTGGCGGCAAGGCTTCAAAGGTGATGTCCGTGGATGTTCCGTCAAAAGCGCTCTTGATTTCAGATTCGGTCAGTCCGGAAAGCCTGACCAATTCGGAGCCTATTTCCGTTATGCGAAAAAGCGCGCGGATAACTTCTCTGCCCGACTGCAAGAGGCCGACCGAGACGCGGAGGCGCGCGCCGATCCACGGAACCCGCTCAACAAATTGCAAAGCTCGCACTCCGGAGGCCACACGATCGAACGATGCGGACGCGCGCCGGATTTCACCGACAGCCCGTTCGAAATCCATTTCCAAAACCGCTTCTTTCGCGCGCACAAGCGCGTCCCTTCCATCAAACGCCGCCACAACCGTGCGCGTGAAAAAAAATCCGAACACGGCGATCCCGATAATCAAAATGCCGATCACAATAAAGCTGGCGCGAAAAAAAATCTTTTGATGAAGCATATTTTATCGAGACCTCTGAAAAACTGATGGATTTTCGGTGAACGGGCTGTCCAGCCCCATGAGCCGTACTGAAACGTACGGTAAATGGGGTGGACGGGCGCCCGTGAGCCGAAAAGACGCAGTTTTTCAGAGGTCTCTATCTTACTTTTTTCGTGACATTAAACCCAAGATATTTGCCGAGCATAAGACGCGTTTGGGCATCCATGGCTGGCAAAGCTCCAAAAATAATAAAGGTGACAGGGAGAAGAATCCACTGGACAATCATGAGGAGAGTCCCGTGCCATTTGACGGTTTTTGGACGAGGAGGCAAAAGCCAAAGAGACAGAATGCCGGAAGCAAAAACACCGATCATCGCCAATTGCATCAACAGCTCCAATGTGAACGGCGCGGTTTGAATGAGGGCGTCTCCGCGGCCGGATGCAACGGAAAGAGGAAGACGTCCAAGCACAAAAATAAGAAGCGGTGCAGTCGCCCAGGTAAACATACCCTCCATATGGTTGAATAAAAATTTCATCTTCTTCCGTAAGGAAATACTCGCGTCGCGGGAAAACGCCTGCACCATAAACGGAAGATGCTCGACACCCCATGCCCATCTGCGTTGTTGTTTATACAAAGCCCAAAGCGCCTTCATGTATGTTTCTCCGACTACCGTATCCATGGAGACCGGAAGAAACAGTGGGGTTACGCGATACTCGCCATGATAATGGACAAAGGCCTGAAGAAAAATACGCGAATCTTCTGACACGATTCCTTTGTCCCAAAAACCAACGTCTTTCAGCATCACCCATGGCATGGAATGTGAAGAAAACGTCCAAAGCCGCTCCGGACGCGTAAGTTCCCCCATCAACCAAAATGTTGTCCCGAAAGCTGCAATGCGCACGGGCGCTGGCGCGGTCCAGATATTGTTTGAAAACAAAACAACCGGCTGATACGAGCTGCGCGTTGGGTTCGGAACCGTGCAATACAGATACGTCAGGTACGAAAAATATTGCGGATGCACCATCGTGTCAACATCAAACGCGGATACGATGATATTCTCGTCCTTTGCGTCCGGAACATCCTTGACAAGCCATTCTGCGACACGGTGTCCCATCCAGTGCAAATTCGATCCTTTCCCCGGAATTTCATCCGACAAGCCTTTCGGATGAATCGTCACGTAAAATTTCAAAAAAATACGGCCGAACTCTCGTTCAAGTTGAGCCACGTTTTTCTCAAATCTCGCTTGATCAGGTTCCTCTCCTCCCAAAACAACGATAAATTTCTTTGGATCAAAAGAGCAAGACTGAAGCGAGCGCAACATATCACGCAAAACAGCGATATCCTCCTGATACGTCGGAAGAAGGATAAGGTGAAAAATATTCGCGGCATTGGGAAGACTGAGACATTTTTGTCTCCAATCAATACGAATCGCGCGGCGATACGCGCGCCATGCCAAAAAAAGATACACGACAAAATAGGCAACGCGAAATAGCCAATAAACGTCAAATAAGATGATCAAAACAATGGCCGCGATCGGCGCTAAAAATGAAAGAATGAGAGAACCAAAAACAACGGCCCACATGAGCACCCCGGGGACCATTTCCCAAAATCGGTTCTCCCCATACCGATACTGGTGCATTTCTGACATAAAATCGCGTCCTTATTATTCACGCGTGCGATCGGAAGAAGTAAAATCTTTTCGTATCTGATTGATCAAATGTTCCGCATGCCCGCGGCCCCCGAGTCCAAATGCAAGCCCGCCAGCAAGTGCCAACATAGCGACAAATCCCGTGAACAAAATCTGGATCAGCTCTTCCGCGATATCAAGCTGGACCAAAGCGGCCATAAAGCTGAACACATAAATAGCCCAGCGCGCGATTCCTGCCAAAAATGATCCTGAAGAAAGACGCGCCGCATCCACGGCAGAGCAGACAACCTTCCCGACAAAATTTCCAAGGACAATGCCGGCAAGCATGATAAAGACCGCGATCAGCACTTGCGGAACATAAGACAACACGCGCTGGAGAAAACTCGTGGCCTCGCGCCATCCAAGCAAATCAGAAACAACGACAAGCGTCGCAATCACAAAAAACCATTTCACGACCCAAGCAAAAAGGCGGCCGATATGCAAAGACAAGCCGGCTTTGGCCGCGGTTGCCTTAAAGCCGGATTTTTCAGCCCATGTTTCGGCATGGATCGCTTCCATCAAACGCAAAACAACGCGGCGAAGCGCGCCGGCGAGCGCAAGCCCGATGATAAAAAAGAAAAAAGCTCCGGCCGCCCGCGGAAGCGACGTCATAAGCGTTTCCCAAAATTCGACTAACGGACCCTGGAGCAGGGTTTCGACAATGGGGGACATAGTATAGGCTTTAGGGATTTAGGCTCTAGGGATTTAGACTTTCATATTTTCTTTAACTCCCTAACGCCCTAACGCCTAAAAGTAATATGCGGCGCGCGATCATACATAGGCACGACAAATTCCCCGATCGGCGGCCAGACAGCGAAATCCAATGTCTTCGCCATTTCAGAAATAACAAGCCTTTGCGGATTTTCAATCCCTAAAATCGGAATCTGACAAGTGAATGCAATCGTGTTTGCGATAACAACGCTCACGCGGCTTGCTGTAAATGAACCAGGGCCGGAAACTACCACGATGCCTCCGAGCGACGACAATGGAATTTTCCACTCTTTCAACATCCGGTCAAGAATCTCCAAATATCCTTCCGGCGAAGACGGCGTGGTCATCTCGCGCACAAGGAATCCGTCTTTCCAAAGGGCGAAGGAAAAGGACGAGATGTCTTGTGCGGACACACAAAAAACGGTCATATCCCAAGACGATTGACCATAACGACTTTTTCGCTTCCCAGTATAGAAGACAAAAATCTGTCCGAAACCTGTTTTCGATACAAAAATTCCTCTTTCGGTAATAAGGTATAATTGATCTCGTGGCCGATATCAATTTCCAGCCCGCCGATCAATTTTTGCAACACTTTCTGATCAATGCTTCCGACAATAAACAAATCAGTCTGAATGGGATTCTGTGTGTTTTTCGAATCCACAAACCTTCCGGTGAACGCGAGGTAATCCAATGTTCCTTGATGTTCGATCTCCTTGACAAGCGATTGCTTGAGTAGGATCTGGATTTTCCTGAACAACGATCTCAAATCTTCAAACAAAATTGATTTGCTGTTTGCGATGTAAAATTTTTTCTTTTGAGAAAACACGGATTTTTTTTCAACTGTTTTCCCTGATCCTTCTTTTTCAATCACAAGCTCGAGATCTAAAAGATTCTTCAGTTCGCGCCTGACCGAATTCAACTGGGCATCAATGCGGCGAGTCAATTCCCGCACAAAAAAAGCCGTAGTCGGATGAAGCAAAAATAATGCCAGAAGGCGGGCTCGCGTCTGTGAACCAAAAAGCTGTTCAAGTTCGAATACCGGCATCGGCATATGGATAACTTTCGTTGCATCAAAGAATGAGTCGGGTATAATGACAACAAGTCTAATGTACACAACATGGCCGTTTTGAGCAAGAAACACGTATGTCGCAAGTTTTCTATATAAAAGCCGCGTGTTTGCAAGAGCTTTCAGCAAAAAACAAGCCTGAAGGGCGCGCGATCTTACTGCCTTTGGAAGGAAGAAACGGTTACGCGTTCGTCCTATGGTCCATACCAAAAAGCGCCGGGAACGATGTCTTCGCGACTGTTTTAACGGAACACGTAAGCCGTTTGTCAGAAAGTTTCGGATCGAGCACGAACCCGCAATACCGGTTTGAACAATTTTTGAGCGCATTAAACGAACAGCTTGTTTCTCATGTAAAAGACCGCTCGTGGTATTTTCCAATCCAGAATCTGCACGCGCTTGTCGGTGTCGCGTGCGAAGAACAGATATTCCTTTCAGGCACCGGAGATCTGTCCGCGCTCTTTTTTCACAAAAAATCGGACCAGACGTATCAGGTATTCAATCTGTTTCGCGGCATACAAACCGAACAATCGCTGCCGACATGGGAAAAAGTGTTCGCGGTCGTTCTGGACGGAGATCTCCATCCCGGCGACGTCTTGTGTATTTCGAACAAAGATCTTGCTCGGACGATTGAAACTGATGAACTGAACGGCTTTCTCACTCTGCTCCCGCCAACAGGATCCATCGAGCGCATCCGCCAATATTTTCCGCACCAAAGCGGCATCGCTTCCATTATTTTGCAAGCGCAAGCTTCTGCTTCAGACACAACGAGACAGGCAAAAACGCTTGCACGCGTCTCTGTGGAACAATTCGAGCAAACACGTGAGGAAACTTCGAGAATCCTCGAGGATCAACGACCGAATGTTTTTCGCTTTCTCAAGATGTTAAGGCAACACTTCGGTCAAAAACGACGATCAAACGCGCCTCGCAAGCCATTTCGCCTGCTTCTCATCCAAGCCGGATCAACCGTGGTCTCCATTATTCCGCGATTCGGAAAATCCGAAAAACACAACTCACATATCCGCCGATGGATTTTGAAAGTTGTGGACAGGTTCAACGGCTTCCCCAAGCGCAGCCGATACTTCCTACTCATTTCCGTAACTGCGATTTTCTTGCTCTCAATCGGTATCCTCATTCTAGGGAACTCCCAATCCGTCGCTCGAGAGAAACGAGCGTTCGAAGACCAGATCAACCAAATCTCTTCGCTCCGCGACCAAGCCGCGGCTGCGAGCATTTACAACGACCGACAAAAAGCTCGCTCAACCCTGTCAAACGCAATGATGATCCTTAATAATCTCTCCGCAAAATCAAAAGAACAAAAAGCGGAAACCGACCATTGGAAAGGAGAACTCGCAGCCTCTTCGGACCAACTCAATCGCGTCGTGAACATTCCAGAGCCGCCGATCGTCGGTGATTTGGCCGTGATCGGAACAAAAACAAAAGGATCCCGCCTGGCGCGCATGGCCGGAACCATGCTTGTTTTTGGCGACGATCGCCGCGTGTACCAATGGGATCCGTCGCAAAAAATATTTTCCATGCGCGAAGCAATCATCGGCGACATCGGCACGGCTTTGGCCGTAACAAACAGCGAAAAATCCATCCTGTTCCTCGACAACCGTCCGGGAATTTCGCGATTTGATCCGGCGAATAATCTCCTGCAAGTGACAAATTTGCGTCCGGCAAATGATGATTGGAAAGACGTCGTGTTTTATGGAGGGAAATTGTATATCCTTACCATTAAAGACACGGATGCCCGCCTGCTCCGTTATACGGAAATCGGCAATGACTTCGGATCTGAAATCCCGTGGATCAAATCAAAAATAACGTCCCTTGCCGATGCAGTAAGTATTGCTATTGATGGATCCGTTTTCATTTTGAAAAAAGACGGTCATATCGTTCGTTTTCTCAAGGGAGCCGAAGTCGGGTGGAATCAAGAGACCGTAGAGCCTATCGTCAAAGAAGCGACGCGTATTTGGACGGATTCAGACAGTCAGTTTCTGTATGTTCTTGAACCGTCTGCAAAGCGGTTGCTTGTATTCCATAAGGAAACAGGCGTGTTCTTGAACCAGTACCACTCGGACGCATTTACGGAACTTTCGGATGTGATGATTGACGAGCCGATGAAGACCATCTACTTTCTCTCCGGAACGAAACTTTTTGCTATCCAGGCCACGCATTTGCCGTAAAAAATACAGCTTATAGGTTTTAGCTTATAGCTTATAGGAGAGGGTGGTGATTGTTTTTGAACCTTCAATTCCTATAAGCTAACACCTATAAACTCTATTTCAAAAACCGCCCTGTAATTGTGAAGGGCGGCTTTTGATTTCTTACTTCAAGGTAACGGTCGCGCCGGCCTCTGTAAGCTTCTTTTTGAGCTCTTCGGCTTCGGCTTTGGCAACTCCTTCTTTCACCATTTTGGGAGCCGCGTCGGCAATATCTTTGGCTTCCTTCAGTCCAAGGCCGGTGACCTCGCGGATCACTTTAATGACCGCGATCTTGTTTCCGCCGGTTGATGTCAATTCCACCCCGAATGACGTCTTCTCTTCTTCAACAGGGGCAGCGGCTCCGACTCCAGCCGCCATCATCATGGCTGGCGCCGCAGCGGAAACACCAAACTTCGCTTCAAGAACTTTGACTAATTCCGCAAGATCAATGACGGACATCTTCTCAACTTCACTCACAAGGGCCTGAAACTTTGCCGGCACCTCGATGTTCTTTGTTTCGTCTGACATAGTGAGCATGATAAGTGTTAGGGATTTAGGCTCTAAGCTTTAGGGATGCTGAAACTTTCGTTTCCTTGATCGCGTTCAAGACGTTCACAAGGCCGCGGAGATTTCCTGCGAGCACATTGACGAACCCGGAGACTGGCGCGTTCAGCGAACCGACAAGCTTTGCGAGCAATTCCTGCTTGCCAGGAAGCTTAGCCAGTGTCTTGACCATTGTCGCATCAAGAGACTTTCCTTCGAGAATGCCGCTCAAGATTTTAATGCCTTCGCGATCCTTCCCGAACGCCGCGAGTAATTTTGCCGGCGCGACTTCATCCTGGAATCCGATGGATGTGAGAACGCTTCCCTCCAAATGCTCAACTGGCACCGCAACGCCAGCCGCTTCGAGTGCCCGTGCGAGCAGGGTCTTTTTCGTAACAATAAATTCAACGCCTTCTTTCCGCCCTTTTGAGCGAAGTATATCCGCGTCTTTCATGGTGTACCCCGAGATCGAGGTGAAGACAACGGATTTCATACGACGCAACTTATCCACAAGCTCGTCTGTAAGAGCCTGCTTCTCTTGCCGTGTTTTTGACATAGATGTTTTCGACCTTTAATAAAAAACTGCGTACGAGCCGCAGAAAATGAGCGAAAATTCGCTGGTTATTGCCTCGGCGGGACTTACGGAAACCTTTGGAATTTCCACCCGTTTTCTGCGGCTCTTAGGTTGTGACGATAGGATAACCAAGAACGGAAAAGACGTCAAGGTCTACGCATCAAGCAGTCTAAAATGCAACCATACATCCTCGTATCTGCAAATGAGAAATGCAACCGAAAAATGCGGTTACCACCTT
>CAZPPQ010000009.1:0-28802 GCA_964588505.1 uncultured Gammaproteobacteria bacterium
ATGTCATCATATTACAAACCTAACGGGTGTATCACATGTATCTGAACCTAGACACATTCTGGACACTGTTCAACAACCTTGCCTACCTGTGGATATCTGTTACACTATCCTCAATCGCCAAACATCCCTTTTTGATTTGAGAGATCTCTGCAAAATGGCGATCTTGTCGAAATCTCATCCATTTTTCAAAGATCTCTTGAAACCGTCTCCTATAAATTATGAACACCAGCGAGCTTTGGCAAGCTGTTCTCGGAGAGCTTGAACTCTCTTTGAGCAAAGCAAACTTCACAACCTGGTTCAGAAACACATTTATCGTTTCACACCAGGAAGATGAAGTGATTATTGGGGTTCCAAACATGTTTACAAAAGCCTGGCTTGAAAAAAAATACCATAGAGAGATCCTCCAATCCTTACAAAATCTTACAAACCAGCGTTTTCGATCCGTTATTTATCGTGTAGATTTAAAAACGACACGTAACGAAATTTCCAGAACCTCAACTCCTATAACCCAAAAAGACGGGACCATTATTTCTTCCCCGCAACAGACGACTTCTGAAAATATTGCCTCGGAAATCTATTTTCCGACCCCATCAACGATTCCACCGACAACATCGTCTCCACAACGGTTTGGGGAATTTTCCCTTAACGCAAAGTATCTTTTCAATAATTACGTTGTCGGAAAGCAAAACGAGCTGGCTCACGCGGCTGCACAGGCTGTTTCCACCCAACCTGGCGGTGTCTATAATCCTCTTTTTATTTATGGCGGAGTCGGTCTTGGAAAAACCCACCTTTTGCAAGCAATTGGAAATGAACTTTTGCGAAAAAACCCACAAACGCGCGTTCTTTACGTTACTTGCGAACGCTTTACGAATGACTACATCAACGCGGTCCGCGCCGGACATGCGAGAGAATTCAAAAATCATTACCGAAACGTTGACCTTCTTTTAGTGGATGATATCCAATTTATTACTGGAAAAGAGGGAACACAAGAAGAATTTTTCCATACCTTTAATCAACTCCATCAAAACAACAAACAGATAGTCATTTCTTCGGATCGCCCGCCAAAAGCCATCCCAACGCTCGAGGAACGGCTTATTTCAAGATTTGAATGCGGTATGATGGCAGACATCGGAAGTCCGGATTTCGAAACGCGGACGGCTATTTTGGAAATGAAATGTCGGGAAAAGAACTATCTTATTGAACGCGATATTGTTCACTTTATCTCGACTGCCGTTCAAAATAATATTCGTGAATTGGAAGGGGCTCTCAATAAAGTCATTGCCTTTCACCAGTTTAAAAATATCCGACCTACACTTGAAACGGTCAAGCCTATTTTAGTGAGTTTCCAACCGACAGTCACAAACAAATCCTTCACGGTCCGACAGGTTATTCAAGTGGTTGCTTCTTATTTTGATCTTCAAACGGAAGATTTAATGGGACAAAGCCGCGAAAAACGCTTTGCTTTTCCGAGACAAATCATTATGTATCTTCTGCGTGAAGAAATGAAAGCAAGTTATCCTACGATCGGCGCCGAGATCGGTGGGCGCGATCATACAACAGCCATGCACGCTTACGATAAAATTTCAACGTGTCTCTTGGAAAACGAAAAACTCCAGCATGATATCGAAATGATAAAACAAAAACTATACACGGTTCAGTAATTTCCCTGTGCAAAACCTTGTGTATAAAATATGGATGGAATATGGATGAAATCTTCCTCTATGTAAACTCTTAATTTCATCCACTATCTTGTCTCTATTCCTCCACAGAGAAATGTACAACTCTCATAATAAAATTTTCTCTCATCTTAGTCATCTTTTCCTGTTTATCCACTTGATCCACATCCTTATTATTATCATTATTAATTTCTTTCTATTCTGTTTACGGAAATATGAAATTTTCTTGTACACGAGACAATCTTTACCAAAGTCTTTCTGTTGTCAGTCATTTGACTTCAAAAAATGTTAATCTTCCAATTCTTCAAAATGTCTTAATAAAAATTGAAGATGGAATAATAAGTCTTTCAACAACGAATTTAGAAATGGCAATTGGGTGTATTCTTCGAGGAAAAACGGAAAATTCCGGAGAAATAACCATTCCATCTAAATTATTTTTTGATTATGTTTCTCTTTTACCGAATGAGAATATTAATATTAAAGGGGAAGGATCAACAATTGATATAAGTTGTGGAAATTTTAAAACTCGAATAAATGGTCTCCCTTCATCGGATTTTCCTCTTATTCCTGTGGTAAAAAGTGATCGAACTTATCAAATTCCGGTAGAAACGTTCAAATATCTTATTTCGCGGGTAATTTTTGCTGTTGCAACGAATGAAGTGAGACCTGAACTTACCGGAATTTTTATCCAGATGGAAAAAGAGGGAGAAGGAACGAAACTAACTTGTGTGGCAACAGATTCTTATCGTTTGGCCGAGGTTGTAGCTGTTTTGGGATCTGAAACGCACGGGGAACAGGTAATTATTCCCGCAAAAACATTGGGTGAAGTGAACCGCATTCTTGCCGTGTTTAATGATGAGGTTGACATCCCTTCTCATGTTGTAATGAACCTTTCCGATGGTCAAGTTGTATTTCGATATGGGTCGGTGGAGTTGATTTCAAGGACAATAGAGGGGAAATATCCGGATTATCGGCAGATTATTCCAAAACAATTTCAAACAAAGGCTATTTTAGATCGTGGAGAGTTTATGAAAGCGATTAAAACCGCCAGTCTGTTTTCAAAAAACGGATTGTTTGATATTAATCTCGAATTTTTATCGCAAGAAGGAAAAGTTTCTGTTCGTTCTGTAGATTCGACTCGTGGTGAAAATATCACCGTTTGTGTTGCGGAAATAACAGGACAGACAAACACAGTCGCTGTAAATTATCGCTATTTACTTGAAGGTCTGAATGTTATGAATACAGACAAAATAGTTTTTCAAATGATTGATGCAGGAAATCCGTGCATTATTCGACCAATGGACGAACTTTCATCGGAGTTGTATATCGTCATGCCGATAAAGCAATAATTAAACGTCAATTTCATATAGTATACCGCCGTATCCTCGGCGGGACGATTTTGATAAAAAACCATTCATACTCGCTCAAACAATGACTTGAGAAAATATGAATGGTGGGGAGCAAACAGTGTGCGACTGTTCACTCCCCAGTGGTGACCGATCGTTTTATGCGGATCGGTCGTACGCGTTCTGCTACGCAAGCAGTTTTTCCACCTCCTTGAGAATTTGAGAGATTGTAACATCCCTCGTAGGAAGCCAGTTGTCCGAGAGGAACTGATGCCCCACTTCCTCCGGAATTCCCAGCAGTTGAATGAGCTCCTCCGGCAAGATACCCGACTGGAGAAGCGCGATGACCAGTCCATTCTTGGACGCCTGCCCTCGCATTTCTCCCTTGTCTTTGAGCGCCTTCGGAACGGGCACGTCGTTGGGCATGAACGAGAGGATATAGCTCTTGAGTGTCTGATTCATTGCGATCTCCTTTTGAAAGAGTTTGTTCTCCACCGAACCCATTCCGATGTTGAACACGCCAGTATAGCAAGGATTTACGTAATTGTCAATACAAATTATGCTATATTTACATACTTCTTCTATAAACTATTGATTTATAGCTAAAATAATGATATACTTTATATTGACAATATATGCATATCTATGAACATTGAAGAACAACTGAAAGAACTTAATCTCACGGGCTCTGAAAGCAAAGTGTATTTGTATTTGTTGGAGCAAGGAATTTCTACTCCGCCACAAATCGCGCGAGGCACTGGAATTGCCCGGACAAACTGCTACAACATCCTTTCGAAACTACATGATGAAGGGCTTATCGAGGAGCAAGAGAAAGGCAAGAGAAAAGCATATATTGCCAGCGACCCTGAGGCACTTCTTCGTACAATTCAACGAAAAAAGGAAGCAGTGGAAAGATTGCTTCCTGATCTGCGTGCACTCTATACGGTGCAAAAAAATAAACCGAAAATCCGGTTTTATGACGGCTTTGAGCAGGTGAAAGAAATTTATTGGCAGGCAACAAATACAGACAAACTTTTCGCGCTTGGCTCAACAAAATATCTCACAGACAAAGACCCTGATTTTTTCCGTGCATTTGAGCAGGTGCTCAAAGACAAAAATGTTTTTCTTCAAGACCTCATTACCAAACCATCAGAAAAAGTCGGGGTCGAAGAAACAACAAAGATTCTTAAAAGCATGTATAATTTTCGATTGCTGCCTGAAAAGTATAGTGACTTTCCAACGGATATTTTGGTCTGGAACGATAATATTGCTCTCATTACGCTCACAGAACCGATTTTTGGAACAGTTATCACAAATCCGACACTAGCACAGACATTTCGATACATCTTTGAGATGGTGCGAGATGGAGTTAATTTGAAGTAAAGGGATCTCTGCAAAAGTCCATTCCATGATGAAAGCGAGGAATGTTTTCCGGATGCGAGGAAGGATTCCGGAAATGATATCGCCATATCATTGAGGAATCCTGACGACGCAGCCGGGAAACATAACCGCTTTCAGGCTGGAAGCGACTTTTGCAGAGGTCCCTAAAATATTTCGAACGCCACAATGGCCGGCCGACCACGTATTCTGTCGCGTTTATCGTATTTCTAGTTGAACGGGTTGAGATTTTCGAGAGATGGAGGCTTTGGAATCACTTTTACAAGGACAGTAGAGGATTGTCTGTCACTTTCTCTGTTTTTTGACAAAGCTTTGGCAGTCAGGAACCACTCTCCGTGCTCTGGAAGCGTCCAGGAGAAGAGAAGGATCGGGGAGTCGGGGTTTGTAATTATTCCGACGGTTGTCTCTTCACCGTCTATTTTTTCGGCTTTAAGAATTACAGAAGAAAACAACGTTGGATTTGGAAGAGAAACTGCCACTGGGAATATTGAGACCGTTTTTTCAATTGTTTGCGTATTTTTCGGGTCGAAAATTTCCAAAAAATTAGGAAGAGGATCATTGGGAACGTATATTTCTTTTGTTTGTTCGGTACAATTATCAATATCATCGCATGCAATGACTTTAAGAGTGTGAGTTCCTTGAGTTATTTCGTTTGGAACAAGACTACGAATGATAAAATCCCCTGGAACTTTGTCTCCGACAAAAGAAGAATCCAGAAAAGCCCGTATGTTTCTCAATCCTCTCGGCGCTGAAGCGATCGAAGATATTGTTATCACTCTATTTTCGTCAATGTTTACAGAGACAATCGAAAGGAATGGCGTATTTACCGGAATATGGAGATCATCAAATTCTGATGGCGGTTTTTTTTGTTGGATTATAATTCCGGTTTCGGATTGTTTGCGTTCCATCCAATTCAAAATCGCCGTTTCCCACGCGGCAAAATAAGGGTCTTGATTCGGGTCAACAGGAACCGGACCAAGCGGGTCATTTCGATCCAGATATTTCAAAATTGTGTGATATTCAGCATAGACGCGTTCCTCGCGATAACTTGCAGGCGTAGAAGTTGTTGCGAGTTTTCCAGAAGCTCGGTCAATGGTTGCGACGGTTCCCGACATAATTCCGTCAATCACAAGTTTTCCAGTGTGAGGAATTTCCGGTTGTATGAATAATTCGGATGGCTGTCCCTCGAGGGCATTTTTCATAAACTGATTCCAAATTGGGGACGCGACAACTGATCCATCCGCCCCTCGTTTCATTTCAGCATTATTGTTGTTTCCAACCCAGACTCCGACAGCAAGAGATGGAGTATATCCGATGGTCCACGCATCGTGATAATCGTTTGTTGTCCCTGTTTTTGCGGCGGCCCGGCGCGCTCCAAGCTGGAGAAAGTTGTTTGGTCCAAAGATATAACTCCGCGCCGCGTTGTCAGAAAGGACATCGGAAACCATCCGTGCGACATTTGGCTTTACGATTTCTTTTCCAGCCCGCGGCTGCCATTCATGAAGAATTGTTCCGGTATGGTCCTCAACCTTTAGGATTGCCATCGGTTTTTGTGCGACTCCGTCGTTTGCAAACGTCGCGTAAGCCGCTGTGTGCTCAAGAAGTTTGACTTCTCCCCCGCCCAAAACAACAGCCAACCCAAAATTACTTCGTTTTCCAAATGTTGAATATCCGAGGGTTTCCGCGAAATCCAAAGCGCGGTCCACCCCTACAAGATAGAGCATTTGTACGGCAGGGATATTAAGAGATCCTTGAAGGGCATCGCGAACGCGAATCGGCCCGCGCTCTTTCAGATCATAATTATTTGGCGAGTAAAGACCAACAGGAGTGGGAAAATCCGTTTTGACATCCCACAAAATCGTATTCGGGGTATAACCGAGATCAAATGCTTTGGCATAAACAATCGGCTTGAAGCTCGATCCCGGCTGGCGCGGCCGCAGACTGACATTGACTTGTCCTTGAATAGCAGAATCAAAATAATCTTTTGATCCGACCATCGCGATGATTTGTCCGGTTTTTGGATCAATGGCAACAAGCGAGGCGTTTGTAAATTGAAAAGCAGCCCCTTTTGCTTCGACTCCGGCGACAACCGCCTCCTCGGCCATTTTTTGTTTGTCAAAATCAAGAGTTGTGATGACTTTTAATCCGCCCTCTTCAACCATGCGTTTTCCATATGTTTGTTCAAGAAGTTCTTTTACATAGAAGACAAAATGAGGAGCGGTAATTTTGGTGATTTTCGTCTGAAGAGGAGTTTTTTCCTTCAAAGCCAGATCATATTGGTCTTGCGTGATAAATGAAAATTCTTTCATTCGTTCCAGAATCCAGTTACGCCTGGCCGCGAGAAGATCCGGATTGTTGATGTATCGTGTCGTTGCTTGCGGGAGCGCGGCAAGAGCCGCGGCCTCGGCAATCGAGATATCCTTGACTTGTTTTCCAAAAAAATTTGTGGCTGCCGCTTGAATACCGTAATAAGTTGATCCGTAAGGGATTTCATTAAAATAAATCTGTAGGATTTCATCCTTGTTATATCGTTGTTCGAGCTGGACTGACAAGATCAATTCTTTGATTTTTCTCGCGTAGGTCCGTTCGTTCGTAAGAATGGCATTTTTGACCAGTTGTTGGGTAAGCGTGGAACCGCCGCCACGGCTTCCGCCAAAAAGAACGGCTCGCAAAAGGCCTTTGATACTGAATCCCCGATGCGTGCAAAAGGCTGTATCTTCAGCCGCAATCGTGGCTTGAATAGCGAAGAGCGGAATGCCATCAACGTCTGTGTTGATGGAAGAGTTTTTTTCACAAAATTTTTCGGCCATTTTTACAAGAGTCCGATTTTCATTGTTAAAAAATTCATATAGGAGATGCTCTCCGGTTCGGTCGTAGATTTTTGTGCTTTGCTTGATGGCGCGTTGAGTGAGATTATTTGGGTTTGGAAGGTTCTGTCCGAATATCGCGAATAATAAAAGAACACCGAGAGAGCTGGCGAGAAACAACAAGATGGCGGCAAGGATGAGATTTTTGAGCAGATTTCTTTTTGTGGTTGCGGATGGCGGCCGGTTATGGCCTCCATATTGTCTCCATCCGTATTTCTCATGCGTGAATTTTGGCATATAGACCCCAAGTTTCCTTTAGGATAGCGGAAAAAGAGAATTGTTTGAAGCTCTGGACAAAAAGGGGTTTTTGTGGTATCCTGTATTTACTTCCGAAAACGGAGGTTTTTTATTCTCATATTTCAGGGAAATTGCCAATAAAAGTCTTTATTGGTACAGCGAGGAACCCTGGAATATGACGAATAAAACATTTACAATCGTCTATCGTATTCTCGGGTTCATAAAAAAACGGACTCGTGAATTTGTGGCAGGAATCCTTTTGGTCGTGATGTCTTTTGTCTTTGTTTCCCCTTCTTTTGCCAATGCTGACACAGTGACAAAGGCAGATCTTCCAAAGACGGATTTTGTTTCTCTGATTGTGGAGTCTATGCAGAACGCAACGGCTCCTTATGGAGAATTACCAGAGCCGCTCCCATCAAAACCACGTAGAACTTATACTATCCCGATCACCGCATATTCTTCGGAAGTTGGGCAAACAGACAGCACTCCGTTTATCACCGCTTCAGGGACGACTGTCCGTGATGGAATTGTCGCGGCGAATTTCTTGCGGATTGGGACGAAGGTCCGTATTCCGGAGCTGTTTGGAGAAAAAGTATTTACGGTTGAGGACCGTATGAATCCCCGATACGATTATCGGATGGATATATGGATGGCGGAAACTGACGACGCGTGGCAGTTCGGGATCAAGCGCGCGAAAATTGAGGTGTTTTAAACAAAACGAGGGGCTTGTTCCCCTCTTTTGCAAAGATCCCTTTGGCCTCGGATTTTAGAAGGTTTTCTGGAGGCCACGGTCGGAATTGAACCGACGAATAGCGGTTTTGCAGACCGCCGCGTTAACCGACTTCGCCACGTGGCCGAAAATCTTTTTTGGTGCGAAGAATATAACAAAAAGAGCTGTTCTTTTCAAGGTCGCTCTTTTTCGGCGCATACGACAATATCCAAAAGCTTTTCATTCGTTAGAAGTTTCGGAATGAATACTTTGAGCCGTTTCAATAGATTGATGTGCAGGGATTCTTTGATTTCGTTTTCGTTTTCCCGCGGAGCCGCGAGAATAAGCGTCTCAAATTCTCCCTTCTGCAGTCGGTGCATCAAATCTTTTGAAAGTTCGCCGTAGAGTTGTTCTCGCGTCCAATCTTGATTATGCTCATTTTGTTCGCCAGAGACCATCGCTCCCGAAGATAATTTTATTCCGACTCGATCTCTGTCCGTCATCTTTTCAAGCTCTGTGGAGAATATGCCGACAGGCTCGACCGATCTCTCTTTTGCGAGAAAGAGTTTTGCTTGTGTGTTGTCGGTGACAACAATCAAGGTTGGTTCGTGAAACGCGCGGAGAGGTTCTGGGATTTGCATAAGAGAATTAATGAAACTTTTGTTTTTTTAGTATAGCACGTATACTCGGATTAAACCTTTTGTAATGCGTTTATCTATGGGAATCGAACCCAATCCACTTCATGAATCTCAAAGGAAGTGCGATGTTTGTGCCTTGCCGATTACCGAAAGCGCAAAGGTCATCCCGGAACATCATCTCGATCGGGATTGGACATTTTGCAGTCCTGATTGTGTGCGGGCGTTTTTTAAGAATCCGGAGCAGTACTTGTCTATTGAGGATGAAGAGGAAGGGGAGGTATGAGCGTTTATTTAGATTACGCGGCAGCGACTCCGCTCGATCCGTGCGTGGAAAAAGTGATGCGTCCATTTTTTCAAAAACAATTTGGGAATCCTTCAAGTTTTCACACGCCAGGAAAAGAAGCGAAAGAAGCCATCCAATCAGCAAGAGAGAAGATTGCCGATATTCTTCAAGTCCGTCCAGATGAAATTTTATTCACATCTGGCGGGACTGAATCGGACAATTTGGCTGTTTTAGGCGTCGCGCGCGCGAATTTCACTCACGGAAAACATGTGATTGTTTCTGCGATTGAGCATCACGCGGTTTTAGAGGCCGCGTTGTTTTTGGAAAAGAAAGAGGGATTTTCCGTCACATATCTTAAGCCAGATCGCGACGGAATTGTCACCGCTAAACAAGTTCGCGAGTCTTTGCGTCCAGAAACGACGCTCGTTTCAGTTATGTACGCGAATAACGAGATTGGGACGATTCAGCCAATCGCGGAAATCGGCAACGCCATCCAAAAATATCGCGCGCAACAGAAAACAGTGTTTCCGGTTTTTCACACGGACGCTTGCCAGGCCGCCGGATATTTGGACATAAATGTCGAAAAATTGCATGTGGATTTATTGACATTAAACGGAAACAAAATTTATGGCCCGAAAGGAACAGGATTACTGTACATTAAGCGCGGGATAAAGATTCAACCGCTTCAGTTCGGCGGGGCGCAGGAGCGCGGATTGCGGCCGGGAACCGAGAATGTTGGAGGAATTGTCGGGCTGGCCGAAGCATTGAAGATTACTCAAACGGAAAAAGAAAAAGAAGCCGCTCGACTCGCAAAACTTCGAGACTTTTTCATCAGCGAATTGCTCTCAAAATTACCAAAAGTCCGTCTGAACGGGCATTCGACAAAACGGCTTCCGAACAACGTGAATGTTTCATGTATGGATGTCGAAGGCGAGGCTCTTTTGCTCTATCTCGACGCGGCAGGGATTTACGCGTCAACCGGATCCGCGTGCGCGAGCGCGTCGCTTGATCCAAGCCATGTGATTTTAGCCCTCGGATTGCCGTACGAAGTTTCTCACGGTTCGCTTCGATTTTCGCTCGGACGGAGCACGACAAAAAAAGATATTCAAACCGTATTAAAAATTTTGCCTCCGCTTGTTGAGAAATTGCGCGCCATCAGTCCGGTCAAGGTGGATGAAAAATATTTTTCATGATATGTCTTTTCGACAAGATCCCATCTCAGGCCATCAAGGCGATGTTCAGAGTAGACAAAAAGGCCATTCGTGGTTCTATTCCGATATTGTAAAGGATCATTTTTTCCATCCGCGAAATTTTTTGGTTGGCGAGCCTGACATGAGCCGATTTAATGCAATCGGAAAAGTCGGATCGCCTGCGTGCGGGGACGAATTGCGCGTTTGGATGCGCGTTGATCCGGAGACTGAACGCATCAAAGATTTCCGGTGGAAAACATTCGGGTGTGGGAGCGCGATCGCCTCTACCTCAATGCTTTCCGAAGTCGTGACAGAAGGGCAAGGACTCACACTTGAAGAAGCGCGCAAGATCACTCCGCAAAGCATTATGGAGCGTTTGGGGGGGTTGCCGGAGCGTAAATTTCATTGCTCGGTCCTATGTGACAAAGCATTGCGGGACGCGATCAATGATTACTACCGCCGAACTGGACAGTTTGATAAGATGATGGTCGAGGCGTCAAGGATGATTGACCATGTTTCCAAAGTGACGGATGCGGATATTGAGGAAGCGGTTTTGGATGGAGCGACGACACTTGAGGCTGTGCAAGCAAGGACAAAAGTCGGCATCGGGAATCCGTGTGTTTTGCCGGCCGTTGAAGAGCTTATCCGTTTTTATAAAGAAAAATATTTTTGAAATATGAAACTCAAAATCAAAGTGGATCCCGACTTATGCATTGGCGCCGCATCGTGCGTTACGATTGCCCCCGCGACATTTCAGTTGAACGAGGAGAACAAGGCGCTCGTGCTTGACCACAGCGAAGAGCCGGGCGGAAAAACATTCGAGCGCACGATTGAGGTGACGGAAGAAGAAAAAGCAATGATTCTTCTCGGCGCGCAATCATGTCCGACGCTTGCCATCACTATTTTTGATGATCTAGGCAAACAGATTTTTCCGGAAATATAAGTATGCGCGTCGTGATTCTTGGTGGCGGAGTTGCAGGGACGACCGCGGCTGAAGAGCTCCGAAAAAGTTCGAAAGATTTGGAAATTATTCTTGTGAGCGAAGAACAACACCCGCTGTATTCGCGGGTGTTGTTACCTTTTTATGTGACCGGGAAGATTCTGCGCGAGAACGTGTTTTTGAAAAAAGAATCTTGGTACGCCGAGCAGAATATCGAGTGGATTTCAGGGACGCGCGTTGAGCGGATTGATCCAAAAAATAAGGATGTCGCGCTCTCGGATGGTCGTGAGCTACCCTATGATCGTTTGATCATCGCCTCTGGCGTTCAGCCGGAGTTGATGATCGAGGATCGGCGCGGAATTTCGTATTTTCACACGCTCGACGATGCCGATCATCTTCGAGAATTGATAGCCGAAGCCGTTCCAAAAACCCACGCTATCGTCCTCGGAGGAAGTTTTATCGGATGCGAATATTTACAGATTTTTAAGCAGGCCGGGTTTGAAACGGTCGTTGCTTTTCGCGGAAAAACATTTTGGTCGCGCGTGTTGGACGAAACATCAGGTGAGATGATCAACGATCATGTGAGGAAGCAGGGAATTGATGTGTTGCCGAACACAAAACTTGAGTCTGTTTTTGGAGAAAAAAAATTGGAAGTGGTCGGGACAAATCTCGGAAAAAAGTCGTGCGATATCCTTGGGATCGGTTTGGGGGTGAAGCCAGATTTTTCTCTCTTTCAGGAAGCGGGGATTAAAATAAATCAGGGAGTTCTTACAGATGAGTTTTTTGGGACATCAATAACGGATGTTTTTGCCATTGGCGATATTGCGGAGTTTTTGGATCTTTCTGTCGGACGAACGCGCGTGGTCAGAACCTGGCAGAACGCGATGTCGCAAGGCCGCGCGGTTGCGAAGATCATCCTTGGCGATCGAAAGCCGTTTGATCAGCTTGCTTCATACGGGATGAAGGTGTTTGAATTGGATGTGGTGTTTATCGGCGACACAAGTCGAGAAGATGCGGATGAGATTGTCGTCAACGGGACGAGTCGTGAGACCGGCAGAACGCAATTGTTTTTGCGCAAGAATCGGCTTGTCGGAGCTACGCTCGTCGGACGGAATCAAGATCGGGCTCCTGTTATTGAGCGGATGAGATCAAAACAGGTTTTTTCGGACAACAAGGAAAAGATGAGATACACCGTAGACACTCTTGAATTCAAGTGATGAGGTAGGTGAGGGCTAATATCCCCATCTCCTATGGTCTATGAACCGTACAGGGCATCTCTTCATAAACCGGCATTGTCTCGTCATGAACGGTGGAGAGCGGCAGCGAGAGTATTAGGATTGAGCAAGGACGCCCAGAAGCGCCTCGAGTGGATGATTTACCACGAGGTTCATGCAGGGCGCCGCGCGATCGTCACGGCCCGATACTTTGGCATCGGCCGGAGCACGTTCCATAAATGGCACGCCGCCTTCGATGAGACAAACCTTCGTACCCTGGAAACAAAGTCTCGCGCTCCAAAGACACGCCGCCACCGCCAGGCCATTCCGCTTCGAGACACGCGGGTGATCGCCCTGCGGAAACGCTACCCATACTGGGGCAAGATGAAACTCCAACGTCTGTATGAACGTGAGCATAAGGAGACGATCACGTCGTGGTATGTCCAGCGTGTCATTGAACACTACCGCCTGTATACAAAAAAGCGTAAAAAGAAGACAACAAAGGACAGGAAACGCCAGGTGAAGAAACGGATCAGTGAGTGCGCGAAGGTGCCGAAGACGGGTTTTCTCATCCATTTGGATACGATCGTCTTGCACCTGTTTGGAACGAAACGCTATGTGATCACGGCCATTGACGACCACTCAAAAATCGCCTACGCGCGCATGTATGAAAGCCACGCTTCCGGCACGGCCGCGGACTTCTTCAAGCGGCTTAACTATCTGTTCGACGAACAGGTCGTGAATGTCCATACAGACAATGGAAGCGAATTCCATAGGCACTTCGACAAGACGCTCGAAACCATTGATCTCCCGCACTACTGGAGCCGAGCGCGAACCCCCAAAGACAATCCGTCCAACGAACGTTTCAACAGAACCCTCAAAGAAGAGTTCCTGTATTGGGGAAATTTCGATCCTGACCCGAACATATTTAACAAACGGCTGGCGGATTGGCTTGTGGAATACAATGCCGTCCGCCCACACGAATCTCTCAACTACCTCACGCCACTTGAGTTTGCCCAAAAGACGATGGCATTGTCTACGATGTGGTCATCCAGTACACAACATTGACTTTTTTAGCCATTTATGATAAAAAATTCTGTCTTTTCTAGGCTCAAAACCTTGGGGGAGACAAGGACCTTCACAATTTGTGAAAGAAAACCCGTTTTTCACTTGTGCGCTTAGCCGATTGGCTGGGCCAAAGGAGCAGGAATGGAAACAGGAAGCGTGGAAAACATTATCAAGGAAATGATCCGCGAAGCGGCCGAGAGTCTGGCCAAAGGAGCGGCGGACCGCAGTGAAGTGGTCCGGAGGCTCCTTGCGAAGTACAAACTTCCGAAATTCATGACAAAATTCGCTGGCATTGTGGCTGGCAGTCACGTACAAAGACTGATCGAGCACGTCGCGCTTCCGGCTGGTGTTAAAAAGAAACTTGTTGCCTCTATCGTGAACGAAGTCGTTCAAGGACTTTCAAGCGGCGTTGCCGAGGCGGCCGCTCAGGCTACGGAAGCGGGCACTCCTCCGCAGGAACAGAAGTCGGTAACGGATGAATCGCCAAAGCAGGAACAGAAGCCGGTAACGGCTAAATCGCCGAAGGGCGAAATGCTCTGTGTTGTGTGCGATGTTCCCGGTGTTCACGAATACGTGGACGGTCATATTCTCTGTCCGGCGGTTCGTGCAGCCAAACGAGAGTGGGAGAAAGAGAATCCTCCCAAACAAGATCAAAAAAAGAGTCAAGAAAAAGGAAAGGACGGCAAGGCCAAGACTCACACCGAGAGTGTGGAAAGGCCTGGTGCTCCGTACCAGATGGAGATTGTCACGTATGTGCTCGCAAAGCGGATGACTGTCGATCCTTTCTGTCCGGTCTGTCAGATTTCGGTCAAGCACGAGGAAGCGCTGGCTGAAGCCGAGGAAAAGAAGCCGTATAAGCCTATGGACCACGCCAAGTGGTCCAAAGAGATTGGGCATAACGGCCGGTGGCTGATGATCGTCCTTGCTGGATCAACTGGCCTCGCACAGTCGGATTTTATCAACGAGGCCGCGAAGGTTCCACCTGAACTTTGGAAGGATCTGGCGTATTTCATCGCTCTCCGCATAGTGAATCGCGCCCGTAAGAATAATGGAATGGCGATTATGCAAACCGGTGAGCCTATACCGCCCGATTTTTTCCAACGGCAGGATGTAACTGTTCTTGATCCAGAGGACATTGAATATTGCATCAGATTTTTGTCCGGCTTCGGAGTAACCGAGCTCGAGTTTTCGACAAAGGCTCAAATAATGCTCGACCGCTTCACGAGCAATGTTCCTGTTGGAACACTGAAGAACGGAGCGAAGATCGCTCTCATCGCGTGCGCGGTTATGTCTTTGGTCGGTTTTGCGGCGTTCATCTGGTTCCTCGCCATCATCTCGCCGTAGGAAAAGCGGGACAAAGGAGAAAACAGAATGATCAAATCTTTTTTCTGGAGTCTAGTAATTATTCTCATAACAATCGGCTTTTTCGCGGCTATTGCGAATATCGCCGATGCGGCCCTCCCAAGATTCCTTCGGAAGACAGGGCCGCATGGCGCAACCAAGGTTGGCGTTCTCGCGACGATCGCGAACGGACTCGGAAAACTGTGGGGAGCGATTGCGATGTTCGGCGGCATCATTCTCGTCGCCATACAACTTCAGGAAGGGTGGAGCGGGCTTGGCGTTTTCACTTGCGCCATTTTCCTCACATCCGGTGCCGATGTGTTTCTCGGCGCTCACGGATTCCGCCGTCTCATTCGCGTATTTGCGAAGAGCCGCGGCATTGCCGCAGCCATTCTCGGTTCGATTCTGGTTATCGGAGCGCTCATTTACGCGCTGGTGTTCAATCCCAGCGCCGGATGGTATCCGGTGCGGGTGAGAACGTTGAATATTCAGGCCGCAGACGGAAAGACTGCGGAGGACGGAAAGACTGCGAAGGAGGTGAATGTGGTCCCAACTCCTTCAGGCGGATTTTTCAAAGCCGCGGATGTGTTTGGCGAAGTGTTTCTGAAGGATTTCAAGACCATGATTGGTTCGAAAAAAGACATAGTCTTGATTGATCCGGGACTCGGTCTGCATGTTCCGGGTTATGACATCAAGTATGAGGAAGTTCCGAACATGCCGTTTGTCACGGCCTCGATCAAGGAGTCTTGGAAGGGAAGCGTGCAGGATTCTTACGCCCGCAAAGGAGTGAAGGAGTATCGGAGCGTTACAGAACTTGCTGGCGAGATAGCTCTCGTGCCAACGATCGAATCGCAGACAAGTTCATCTCCAATAAGTCCCTCTCCAAAAAGACTGACTCCGATTTCAAATGAGGCGCCGAAAGGAATGAGCGTGATCTGGGCCATTCTAGCCACGATCCCGTTCCTCGGAGTTTTGCTCTGGTGGGCCATCAAGAGACCAGTGGCGGGCGATCGCGTCGCGTGGGGCATTCTCACTGCCATTGCGGCTGTGTTCGCGCTCTATATGTGGAGCAGATATTCGACAACACGACAAGAAACATACGCGCCGCCGGTGTATTCGCCGGTTTCAGATCCTCAATCGGATCCGAAAAATGATTCAACCCCGTTTTTTGACAGGACATCGGCGCAGTATATCGTTGATGAGGCATGTGGTAACCCGAGGCTTGCCAATCGTTTTCGGTTGGCCGCAGGGTGTAAAGATTAGTTCTTTTCTTCTGCCGGCTTGATGGCCCTGTTAAAACGGGTCTTCAAGCCGGTTTTTGTTATAGAAACACCCCGACCGACATTTTATTGACTTTTCTGACCTTGTTTGTCTATAGTGAGAAACATTGTTCTCTTACAATTCATTATTTCACACACGCTTAGCCGATTGGCTGGGCTAAGGAGAAAAAAATGGCGACAGGGAGCGTGGAAAACATTATCAAGGAAATGATCCGCGAGGCCAGCGAAAGTTTGGCCGAGGAAGCGGCGGATCACAGTGAGGTTGTTCAGAGACTTCTTGCAAAATACAGACTTCCAGAGCTCGTGGCGAAGTTCGCCGGCATCACTGCCGGCAGTCTGGTGCAGAGATTGATCGAAAGCGCGCCGCTTCCGGCAGGTGTTGACAAGAAACTCGTTGCTTCTGTCGTGAACGAGGTGATCACCGGCCTTTCAGGCGGTGTTGCCGAAGCCGCGACAAGGGCAGCGAAAGAAGGCGGAGCTGATACTATGCCGCAGAGCGGGAAGAAAAATCCAGTCATAGTCGTGTCTTCAAAAGGGCAGACTTTTGTCGCGATTTGCGGCGATGTCCATGGACTCCATAAAGCCGTGGTGCAGACTCAAGACGCTTGCACTCTCGAGGTGGTGAGAGGCCTGATTCTTTGTCCGAGAGTGCAGGCCGTGAAAGCTCGGTGGGAGCTTGAACATCACACAGGTTCTTTCCAAAAGCCGTATCCGGTAAAGTTCGTCTTGTACGAATACGCGCGGGAAATGGTTTCTGATCCGCTTTGTCCTTATTGCAAAGCTTCGGAAAATCTTGAGGAAGATTTTCAGAGAGCAAATGAGGAGAAAGAAAAAGAGAAAAGCAAGAAATACAAGCCGTTGACACGCGAGGGGTGGTGCCAAGAAATTGGGCCTGAAGGGATGTGGCTTGCCACGGCTCTGGCAGGCTCGACCAGTCTCAAGCAGTCGGATTTTATTGACGAAATGGCGAACGTTCCTCCGACAGCGTGGAGGACTCTGACACGGCATATCGCTATAAGCATAGTGAATCGCGCCCGTCAGAATAAAGGAAGAATTGCGATTATGCGGTACAACGAACCAGTACCGCAAGAATTTTTCGGACAGCCGGACATGATCATACTCGACCACGAAGATGTGAAGTATTGCACCCAGTTTTTGTCCGGCTTCGGAGTAACAAGGCTCAAACTTCCGACAAAGGTTGAGCGCGTGTTTGATCGCATCGGCGATAATATCCCGACAGAAACCGTGAAGCACTGGATGAAAATTTCTCTGGTCGTTTTCGCGGCGTTGGGAATGATCGGCATCATCGCCCTCGCGGTTCTTTTTTCCCAGTTGACGCCTTAAGCGTCTAAAAGGAGATAGTCAGATGGCGATTGTTTTCTGGGCAACAGTCGTATTACTCGGCATCTTGGGTATTCCGATCCTATTCGCCATTGTGGTGGATGGGATTGCGGATGCCGTTCTCCCGGATTTCTTGAAGAAGAAAGTAAAGAATTCAATAACCGGCATCGAGACAGTAACCAAAGTCGGCACGTTTGCGGCGTTCGCAAAAGGCCTTGGCAAGTGGTGGTCAATGTTCGCGATGCTTGGCGGCATGATGACCCTGCTCATCTGGGCAAGAGCCGACACCGGCGGGCTTTCCGCGCTTATCCCTGTCATTCTGCTTTCGATCGGCGGCACGACTATGCTGTGGTCGTACGGCCTCAACAAGCTGGTAAAGCGCGTCGCAAAGAGTCGCGCGCTCGCCGCGATCATCCTCTCAACAATTCTTTTCGTTTGCGTATTGTTTGCGGCATTCGTCCTGAATCCGAACGCCGGATGGTATCCGATGCAGGTGAGGACGTTGGATGTTCCGGTTGCAAACGGAAAGATTGAGAAAGTGCGCGTCGTGCCAACACCATCCGGCGGGTTTTTCAAGGCCACGGATGTGTTTGGCGAGGTTGTTTTGAAGAATCTCAAAACTACGACCGGTGCGACTGAAGGGGCTGTGCTCTTGGATGTGGGGCTTGCGCCACATATTCCAGGGTACGACCTCAAGTACGAGCCGGTGAAGAAGACGCCATTCGTCCTTTCCTTCATAAAGGAATCATGGAAGTGGAATGTGCAGGATTCCTTTGCGCGAAAAGGCGTGAGGGAATATCGGAATATTGCGGATCTTGCGAATGCGATGGCTTTGGATGTTGTGAATTCAACACAGCTTCCTTCGTCGCACTCGTCGGCCACGATCGTTCAACCAAAAGAGGCAAAAGCGGACGATGAAAATCCGGAAAAAGCCGTTGAGATCATAAATGAAATGTGCTCGGATTCGAAGTTCACGACACGGTCGATGCGCGAGGCGGCAGGGTGTGAAGATTAGTTCTTTGTTGTTCTTGCCGGCTTGATTGATGAATCGAGCCGGTTTTTATTGACAAAGTTTTGTTTTTGTGATATAGTTGTGCGTTCGAAAATGAGCTGAATTGAGGGGAGAAATCAAGGTAAAAGAACGCTTTTTTCTTGGTTTGTCCCTCCGAATTCGTGGGATGAAATATTATCCCGATTTTGTCGAGGGGAGCGAAAGCGCTCGTTCACAACCGATTTCGCAGGCTATAAGATGGCACTGCGAAGGAGAAAATTATGCGGAAGTTTCTCACAGTGTTCGGCCTCGCGGCGTTTGCCGTGGGGTGTCTGCGAGTTCAGAGAATGCCGGATGGTTCCGCCAACTACGGCGGGATCGCCGGGCCGCGCGGAGTCGTTGCGCTCAATACGAGCGGCGCGGTAATGACGGCTGTGCACGAGGCCGCAAGGAGCGGCCAGCCAATGTCGGCCGTGTTTGACGGCCAAGGAGGCGGTTCGGTGCAGGTCGGGTATCCGTACGGCTACGGGATTTATCCAGCGTATGGATACGGAATGGAACCGCAGTTTGCGTTGAGCGCGGCGCGTTCGGCGCAAGTGTGGGCCGCGCAGGTCGCGGCAGAACAGCCGGTTCCTGTGCGCGGCTGGCATGATGATGTGCAAGCGATGTCTGCCACGACTGCCACGACGGCCGATGTTGCGGAAAGAGCCAGTGATCGCCTCGGAGTGCTCGAAAGGAAAGTAGAAGAGCAAGATGAGGCGATTCAGACAATTTTTCGAGGTGCGGCACGCGCCGAACGCGGAGTCGCAAGGAGTTCCAAATGAAGAAGTTTTTCTCGATCGTCGCCGCGAGCATTGGGCTTGCGGCGTGCCCGCCGGCCTATGTGGCCGCGCAGCAGGGAGATTTCTCCGCTTCTTCCGTGCTCGTGCTCAACGACGAGCAGTGGGAAAGTGCCGCGTCGGCCAAGCCGGCCATCACGGCAAAGCTCATGGACTGCAAGCCGTTCGCGCCGCGCGGTACGCGGGCGAACGAGGACGCGTTCACGCGCTGTACGCTCGTGAACGAACGCACGCAAGCGCTCGCCGAGGCCAAGGCCGCGCGCGAGGAGCTCGCGCGCGTGAAGGCCGAGGCCGCCCGTCGCCCGTCGTCTCTTCCAGAAGGGAGATGGCAAGGGTTTCCGCCCGGCGGAATGGTCGCTCCGTCCATCGCGCCGCCCATGCAGGTTGGCGGTGCTTCGACGCGTCAGCCGCAAGATATGGTCGGTGTCGCGAGTTTCAGGACTCGCGGCATCGTGTACGACACCGACGCGGACAGCTATCGCGTCTGTGTATTCCGTGATGGAGCTCCGGTCTCTATCGAGGTTGGCGGAACATTTCTGCCGACTCTGGCGGATACGACCGGTGACGGGCGCATTGATGGTTCGTTCGATTGCGCCCCGTACGGTTCATACATCTACGTGATCAATGTGCGGCCGCGAGATGTGTTGCAGTTTATCTATGTCCGTCCCGTTTCGCGCGGGGCCACAAATTTTGAAGGCAAAACATACAATGGCTACTACCTTCGTCGAAGGCTTTGCGAAGTCACGGGTCAGAATGGCCCAATGGATTTCGCATCCTTTCTTCTCGGGTGCGGTAGTTAGCCAAGCTCGTTCTCTACCGGCTCGGTTGACCCTGTATAAGGGTCCCCGGGCCGGTTTTTTTCTTTCACAAAATAAAAACACCCGAATTTTTATGTCGAGTGTTTTTTATTTTTTTAAGCGTTAGTGACCGCAGAAGTAATTTGGGCAATGACAAAGGAGGAAATAGCGTAAGCCGCGACAATGAGCACGATACCGATAATGGAATTTTTGAGGAGTTTTTTTGCTATCTCGATCTTTTTCCCGTCACCCGGATCAGTCATATAGAGAACTCCGGCGTAGACGACCATAATCACAAAGATAATTCCCATCAGTCCGAGCGCTGTATTGATGATGCTTCCGATTAATAGAGGGAGTCGAGTGCCTCCTGGATCCGCACCACCGAGTTTTTCTCCGACTCTCCCCAAACCAGCTTGTGCTTCTACAAGTCCTGTTGAAGTGGCGGCGAAAATTTTTCCCGGAATCAAAAGCATTGGCAAAACCGAGAGACCCGCGCTAAGTTTGTGAATGAGTTGTTTCATAAAGTTTAAAGATTTTTAGACTGTGAGATTAGCCAATTGGCCGAAAATAAATGAGGTCAACGCGTATGATACCACAACAATCAATGTTCCGATAATGGCGTACACCAGCATCCTTTTTGCTTCCTTTATTTTCTCCTCATGCCCTCCGGCTGTCAAATAGAGCACGCCGCCGTAGACAATGATGGCCAAAAAGAGGATTCCGACAAGGCCGAGAATCGCGTTGATGCCGCGAGCAATGATAGTGGAAACTTTATTTTCTTGCGGTGTGCCAAATCCCGCTTCCTTAGCCGCGTCATCCAAGCTCCCCGTAATATTGACCGCGGCATAAACCGGCGTTGGTTCGACAAAAGCGGAAACGGCTTGGCTCAACTGGGCGATGATAAAGTATGAAAGAGCGTAAGCAGAAGCGATGATCACGATGCCAATGATAGCATTGATAATCAGCTTCTTTGCCTCCCCAACCTTTTTTTCGTCGCCATGGGATGTGATGTACAAAATTCCGGCGTAGACAAGGATGATCACAAGCACGATTCCGGAAAGGCCCATGATGACATTGATAACATTTCCGACAATTTGCGTTGGTTGTGCGGTTGTGGCAAGGCCGGCTTCTTGAGCCGTTGTATCAATACCGCCGAGAACTTTTGAACCTAGAGTAGCCGCCAAATCCATAGAAATTTTCGTGAAGTGAAAGGAAGTCCGTGCGGACATCCTCTCGCCTCAAGCCCCAGCGTAAGGCTGGGGTTGAGAATCTGTTATTCGGCGGCCGAAAGGGCTCCAGTGATAGAAGAAATGACGAATTGTGCGATCGTGAAAGCGGCGACAACGATCACAAGACCAAGAATGCCGCGAATGATGAATTTCTTCCCGTCCTTGATTCGGTCCTCGCTTCCGCCGGCGGTCATCAAAAGGAATCCGCCGTAAAGAATGATGACAACTGTCACGATTCCGAGAAATCCGAGCGCTGTGCGGATGATTGAAGCAATCGATGTCGTAAGATCTCCGGAAGAGAGGCCAGCAGAAGAGGCAAATTCTTCCCCGGTTGTTCCGCCAAAGAGTTCATCTCCGGTAAGCGCGCCGGTTGCTTGAGCAAAAACATTTTTTGCGGAAAGAAGAGACGGGAGCGAGAGAGCGGCGACGGTTAGACTGTTCATCGCCTTGGAGAGAATGTTTTTGGGCATAGGTGTTATAAAGCTCCGGACGGAGCGGATTAAAAGAATAATTTTTTATATTTTACTCAACGGCCCCTGTTGATAAAACTTTAACCAGCGCCGAGACGATCGTGTATGAAGTGAATATTATCACAAGTCCCAGGGAGGCGTAAATAAGGGTGTCTTTTGCTTTTTTAAGTTGGTCCGGTTTGCCCTGAGAAATAAGGTATTGAATCCCGCCCCAAACGAACATTAAAAGGGCAAGGGTTCCGATCAGTCCCATAATGCCGCCAAGGACTTTTCCAACAAGGCCACCAATGGTTGTGCTATTAAGCGGCTTATAGAGGGATACGCCAGCGTTCGATGAGCTTGCCCCAGTGGTTGTTTCGGGGCACTCTCCATTAACCGGCTGTCTTCCGTCTGGGCAAGTAGCCCCACGCCTCAATGGGCACTCTCCATTAACCGGCTGTCTTCCGTCTGGGCAAGTAGCCCCACGCCTCAATGGGCACTCTCCATTAACCGGCTGTCTTCCGTCTGGGCAAGAAGCCAAAGACCGCGGGTTTGCAGCCGCCGTCATCGGGCAGAGGAGGAGGAAAGAAAGGAAGAAGAGGAAGAAGGCAGTTTTTTTCATAATCGTGGTTTAGGGTTCTTCGGGTCGTGAGGGTGTCTGGCCAGTTCTAATTCTTTCGATTTTGTTCAAAGTTTCAATGTCTTCGATAGTTTGCTCCGCGCTAAGCTTTGTAGGATTACAGCAAAGTTGCGTGTCTCCTCCAGGGCATTGATCAGTTTGGCACCATTTTGCTATAGGGCCGTCATTGTAATTATTGGTTTCCATACATTGAAACCCTTCCACAGCATAGAGGATGTCACAGAGAATTTCGCAACCTCTCTCCGTGCAGACTCGATGATCCCCGCATGGAGTATTGATAGTATTTGCAGTGCATTCCCTAACAACACCTTTACCCCCCCCAAGACTTCCCGTTTTGAGCAGACCCTCTATGGACTTTAATCCCAAATTTGCCACAAAGACGATGATGAGGCCGATCGTGGCGGTTTTGATGGCTGTTTTTTCCTGTTTTTCAAAATCCGGATGCGCGCCACCCATTAAAATTTTGATGCCCCCGTAGATGTAAATCACGAAAACAATCAAAGCAATGATACCGAGAATCCAGTTTCCAATGTTTGCCACTACGCTCATAATATCTGTCAATGTGCAGTCGCCTGTGTTGCCGCACGCCGCGGAAATGCCTTGCATGAAGTCGCCGATCTCGCACGTGTTGCAAACCGTTCCACAGCAGGTGGTTTTGCAGGTCGGGGGTTTTGGCGAACAGGCGGCAAAAGCAGGGATGGAGATGGAAAAAAAAGTGATTCCAAGCACAAGCCAGATAATCCGTTTCGTCGTTGCAAGCGACCGAAAGGAGCGAAGCAATCCCACTGTAAGATTGCTTCGTCGTTCACTTAGTTCACTCCTCGCAATGACGGGGGTGGGCGTTTTTTCGTTCGTTTCCAATTCTCTCGCCATCATACTTACAATGTCTGGTTCACTTTATTTTCCGCGATGCGGAGTGCGTTTTCCGTTTCGATTCCGCTTAGTACACTGTCAATCGCGTCAAGAAGCGCCTGCTCCATCACCCCGGCATCATTCCCATGATACCAGCTTTTGGCCGTGAGCACTTGGCTTGCGAACGGTGCCAGGTTTTCGTTTTCAAGTTGCGCGCCGATCATCGCGCGTCGGGCAGGAGGCTTTCCCGCAACATCAAGATACTTTTTCGCCTGTTCCGGCTTTGCGGCGAATTGAACGAAATCCCATGCCCAAGTTTGATTTTTTGAGGCTTTGGAAACACCCTCGACCCAATAGTTCGCGTAATTCACGACTTTACCGCCGGTTGTTTGCGGAGCCTGTGTAATGCCGAAACGGAGTTTTGGCGCGCGGTTTCGGATAAGCGGAGTGTGATACGAGTAGCCGAAAAAGAACGCGGCTTTCCCGCTTGCGAACGCTTCGAACGAAGAAGGTTGGGAAGCGTTCCATGAATATGCCTGGGTGAGTGGGCTCGCGAAGTTCGTGTAAAAACGGATAGCTTCTGCGCCCGGGAGCGAGCGATCCTCAATCGCTTGACTGAACGCGGCGCGTCCGCGGTCGTCTGTCATCCGTGTACCGGTTTGAAGCATCAGGAGCGATAGAATGTCAACAGCGCGCTCGACATTGCGCGAGGCGCCCATTGCCGCGCCTGACTGGACGATTTCATCACCCGTGCCGACGCTCGACATTTTGATCGCATCAGCCATAAACTCGTCCCATGTCTTTGGCGGCTCGGCTATTCCGGCCGCATTCAGCAAATCTTTATTATAGAAAAGCGCCAGAGTATCAACCGAGAGCGGGAGAGCGAAGATTCTGTCTTGCGCTTCGTCATTTGTCGTTGCTTGGTACGATCGGACAACATCATCCGTCACCACATCCACAAATTCTGATTTGAGCTGGCGGAGTGTGATGGTCGGTTCGTTGCGGATAGTGGTTACCTTTTCTTTTTTGATGGTTCCTTTGGTTTCGGTGTACGGAATTTTGAGTGTCTTCGGCATCGGGGCCATCAAGCTTTCGTACTCGCCGATCCAGGAATTATGGATTGAAAAAATGTCCGGGCCCGTTCCTTCGGCAAACGCGCGCAGGAGACTTTGTTTATATTCATCGCTCCGTTTTTGACGATAATCGAACGAGACGTTCGGATGGAGCGTCGAGTACGCGGTCATAAGGTCGCGGAGAACATCTTCATTTTCAAATGTGCGCCAAATGGTGAGTGTGATTGGCTTATTAGCGCTTTCAGCCGCTGGTTTTCCGCATCCTTGCCCCATCACAATAAGGGAGAAGAGGAGCGCGGTTGCCATAAGACGGGTGGATGTTCGCATAAAGCTCTAGATCTCGAGGGATTTAATATAGGATTTGAGGTCGCTCCCAACATCCGGATGTTGGAGTCCGAGCTCGATTTGGGCTTTCAGAAATCCGATTTTACTTCCGCAGTCGTAACGCACGCCTTCGAACTTGCAACCGTAAAGCGCGCGGTCGTGTTCGAGATAAGAGATGAATGCGTCCGCAAGTCGGATCTCGTCGTCTTTTCCAGGTTTTAAACCGGCAAGAATGGAAAACAGGTCAGGCGTGAGGATGTACCGGCCGATAACGATCAGGTTTGACGGGGCATCTTTTTCCGACGGCTTTTCGACAAATTTGGAAATTTCCCACACATTTTTTCTTTGTGTCTCGACCCCGCCGATAACTCCGTAGTTTGAGACCTGTTTTTTTGGAACCTCTTGGAGAGCCACGACCGAATCCTGATACTCGTCGTACACATCCATCAATTGTTTCAACGCTGGTTTTTTTCCAGCAATGATGTCGTCGCCGAACAAGACAGCGACAGGCTCGTGGCGCTCAATGAACGGGAGGGCCGCGAGCACGGCGTGGCCATCTCCGAGCGGTTTATTCTGGCGCACGAACGCGAATTTGGCGAGTCTGCCGATTTCGCTGATTTCTTTCAGCTCTTTTTCTTTGTGTTTTTGCTGGAGCCGATACTCAAGCTCGAAGTTGCGGTCGAAATGCTCCTCGATCGCGCGCTTGCCGATGGAAGTGACGAAGATGATTTCTTCAATCCCGCTTGCGACCGCTTCCTCCACGATGTATTGGATAACCGGCTTGTCAACGACTGCGAGCATCTCTTTTGGTTGGGCTTTTGAAGCAGGCAAAAACCGCGTTCCCATGCCGGCAACCGGAATAATCGCTTTTCGGATAGGCATATTTCTGTCAGTTTCATCTATTATAGCTGGAAAGCGGGAGTGGGGGAAATCGAAAACATGATGAAAGCCTTTAGCCATTAGCCTTTAGCTCGAGCTAATGGCTAATCGTCAGTCATCACGATTTATGCCTCGCCCGGCGCGGGATTTCAAGAGTCGTTTCGATGTTCGGGTTTGATGAATGGTTTTGCAAGAGGAACGCGGAGAGGATCCAGACCACAAAAATTGGTGCGGCGCAGAGTGTTATTGTCCATGCCGTTCCTGCCGGCATAAATAAAAGACCGGCGACGACCGGGCCGATTGTCCATCCTAAATCCTCAAATAAAACGATTGCCCCGCTCAATAATCCGTCTTGATCATGTGTTTTGTCGAGACGATCAAGCCATGCCCAGAGCGAGACGCTGGACATCTCGTCGCCTGCTGTCGCGAGGAATCCGAGGACGAGGAACCATGCGTTAAGTGTGAATCCGATGACCGAAGATGCGACAGCGAAGAGAAGAAGTCCGAAGAATATCATCCTTCTTTTTTCCAGTCGGTCTGCCATGGCTCCGAGAGACGATCCAAGAAGAACGATCGCGAGATCAAAGATGCCGAGACTCCATCCGAAGTATTCATTCAGGCCGTCTTTTGCGAATGCAAGCGGGATTGTGAACCAGATGGATCCGTAAAAGAGGGCTGCGACAAAGCTCTGAAGGAGCAAAATACTGCTCACCGGATTTAATTTTCGGATGATCGTGAGGACTTTTCCGATGAAATGTCGGCGGATATAGTATGTGTGACGGATGGATTTCCGTTCGATATGGACAGATGCGCTTTCTTTTGGAGTGAAAATGATTGAAAGAAACGCGAGACCAAGAAGGACGGAAAGCGCGGTTGCGATGACAACCGGAGGCTTGTCAATCACTAATGTAAGAAGCAGGGTCGCAAGCACGATTCCGGTTGAGGAAATTGTGTGGTAGAAGCCGATAAATTTTCCAGCGGCTTGCGTTGGCGCCTTTGAAAGCATGTAGGCGTTCGCGCCAGGCCCAAAAAACAACCAGCCGAACTCGGCAAGCAGAAGGGTTGCGATGAATGTGATCGTTGTCAGGCCGAAAAACAATGATGCGGCGCCGAGCACGAATATGAATGTGGAGACGCGCAGGATCCGAGTGTAGCCGAACCGGTCGAGAAGATAGCCGGCAGGCACGTCGAGGAGCATTTGAAGGAACGCGGCGCCGCCGATGAAGAGCCCAACGATCCAAATCGGAAACACTTGCGATCCGAGCGTTGAGAGCAGGGTGTAGTGTAATCCTCCGCCAAATTTGAAGAACAGGATGAAGAGCCAAAACAGCAACATGGCGATGATGTAGGATCGTTTTTTCATACCCCTTCCCATCATTATAGATGACATGACGATTCTCGGACAATTTCGTTCTGCCTGAATAAAAAATATCCGAGCAGGAGCTCGGATATTTTTTATGGCGGTGTATTCTTGAAATAGCTCGAAAGGAATTCTGCCCTCGCCCTGAGCTTCGTCGAACGGGCTCGGAATGGGCGGGCGGGCAAAATGAATTGCGAAGCCGAGAGCATTAACAATTTCAAGTTTTTAATTGAGTTAAGTATAACTCAATTCAGTGAATTTTTCAATTTAAGATTATTGAAAAATTAGCTGGCTTTGGCGGCAAATTCTCGCTCTTTGAATTATGAAAAAGAAAAGGCCTCTCGCAGGGATTCGTTTTTGACGAATATGCGAGAGGCCGGGATTGTGAGGACGAGCCGAAGTTACGCCGCTGCGTAGATGCGCTCGACTTCCTCGCCGAGCCACGCGTTGATGACCACCTTGGACTTCTTGACGGTCTCGCGCAGTTGCGGCATGAGTTCCGTCTCGAGTTCTTGTTCCAGCTCGCGTCGCTCTTCCTCGTCGCCTTCGGCGACCATGTCGAGCATCGGTTGGACGATGATCTTCTTGAGCACGTCAGCGTCCGTGAACTTGTTCACCGCCTTCTTGGAGAGAGCAACGAACTGCTTCTTGGTGAACATTCGCCGCGTGATCTCATCGGTCGCGTTCTCAAGCGCGAGAAGCTCGGTCGGCAGGATTCCGCGTTCGGCCGCAAGGTCGAGCACGGTCGTCGCCCACCGCCAGTACTCCTCGTAGGGGTTCTTGCGGGGCGGGACCATCGCGTGCACCGTCTCGAAGACGTTCTCGAACATAGCCTTCATGAACTTCTTGAACATCTTGCGCTCCTCGTCTCCAAACTCGTCGCCTTCGATGCCTTCGATCTCGTTGATCATCGAAGGAACGAATTTGACGAAGTCCCGAGACGAGAGCAGAGGCGTGGTGCGCCGGTTCTGCCTGAGGCGACGAGCGAGCACGTCGGAAATCCAGTCAGTGAACTTGTTCTTGATCGCAATGGCTTCCGGTTTCTCCTCCCGCACCTCGTTGCCGAGTTCCTGCTGGAAGCGCGTTTGCAGCTTCGCCTGCTTGCTCTGCTCTGCGTTGAAACGCGCGAGGAGCAACGACTTCAGTTCTGCCACGGTCAGGGTCTGTCTCTTGGGCATTTTGCCCTCCTTTCTTCTGTTGGGAATGTACTAATCCGAATCTAAGCACCATGCCTAGATTTCATTCAAAGGAAGCATATTACACAATAAAAAGTCAAGAGGCTGCGCTGGTTCATGACAGATAATGCTGATAATCGTCGTATCCCCCCTCCAACCATCCCAGATTGGCCCATCGTGATGGACTACCTTCCGCAGTTCATCTAGTGGCGGATAGATGCCTTGCAGAGTATCCCTCAGAAAAGGTATGAAAACTGCCTTGAGGGTTTGACGATAGCAAGAACCTCCGCCTACCACATTCAGACGACACTTCTCTTCAGAAAATTCGCCATTGACTTCCTCCATGTGCTGACACCACTTACAGCGAGAGGTGGGGTCTTCTACCCAAGTGTTATCTTGAAGCCATCGCTGGATGTCCTCATCTGTGAAAGCACGCATGCCAGAAGGGAAAACCAAACCAGCACTTACAACCGACTGAATAAATTGTGAATGATCCATTTTTTACTCCTTTTCTATGACTTTGTGTTCTGATGTTCTATGTGCATGATTGCATAAAGCTGAGAAAAAGTCAAGTAAAATAAAAAAACCCTTTCGAGTTTATGTTTTTCAAAATCAATTATGAAAAAATTTCTCTTGCCCTTCCAAAATATGGTTCGAGCCGATTTG
>CAZPPQ010000010.1:0-28491 GCA_964588505.1 uncultured Gammaproteobacteria bacterium
TGATATGGCGATATCATTTCCGGAATCCTTCCTCGCATCCGGAAAACATTCCTCGTTTTCATCATGGAATGGACTTTTGCAGAGATCCCAGATAGGATGATAGATATCGGCGCTTCGCGATAGAAAAAAATATTGATAGTGAGGCCCTGTAAAATGGATGAGATGATGGCGCGCGACGAGGACCGAAGCGAGACGTACTAGAGGGACCTCTGCAAAAGTCGCTTCCGGCCTGAAAGCGGTTATGTTTCCCGGCTGCGTCGTCAGGATTCCTCAATGATATGGCGATATCATTTCCGGAATCCTTCCTCGCATCCGGAAAACATTCCTCGCTTTCATCATGGAATGGACTTTTGCAGAGATCCCTAGAATGTATGTTGAGCTAGGACAGCAGAAGCAAGCCATCAGATCGCCAGTTTACAGGGCCGCAACTTGATGAGCGCCCATAGCTCAGCTGGATAGAGCGCTTCCCTCCGAAGGAAGAGGTCAGACGTTCAAATCGTCTTGGGCGCACCAGAATCGCATCTTAAATTTTTCTCTATGGGTCTTGAGTACGAAAAAGGTAACGAAAAATACGCAAACTGGCGGGCACCGCTTCCAGAACGGAAAACGCTTCCAGAACGGAAAACCCGCGTAGAACAACCGGAGCGTTCCATTACTCCGGAAACCCTTGATTGGATTAAAAAGTTCAGCGCTTTTTCGTTTCAACAATCAAGTGACATTCGCAAGCGAACGCAACAAGGCGAGCCGCTTGATAGCGTAATCTATGATCTTTTCATGACTTCTGGAAAAGAACGATACCAAGAAGATGATCCGTCTTTCAAACAACTTCAACACGAATACCGCGAAAATCTTGGGCGCATCTTTCGCCGATGGAGCGCGGAGAGTCTTTTGAGACAAAATGATCCAAACCCTGCCATCAAAATGGGCAAAAAAATGACAAAATTTGTAGAGGAAAAATCGGTAGATTCTTTGGAACTTCCGGATAGTTGGATTTACTTCAAATTGCACGGCGGAGCAATCCCGGGAGAACGTATAGGGAGACTTCAGATGAATCTTCTGCCGCAAGACACGCCACGTATTTTTGACGAAGCCATCATCGCGCTTGGCAAAGCCGGGATCCGTGCTGACATCAAAACAACAAACGGGGATAGCGCTACGGAATTCGAACGTTTGGAAAAAATTACGGTGTATGTCAATGCTTCTCAAGCCCAAAAAGCGTTTGATGTCATCCGTGGCGTTTACGCTAGAAACGAAGGGTCCTTCCAAGACGGAAATACTCCGTTCTCAAAACCATTGCAAGACAACCATGGAGAACCGACAAAAGGCCTCTGGTTTGTGGAAGAACCTGCATATACTGAACGAAAACAGATGCCTGACGGACATGTCGAAGAACAACACTTTTCCGCAAACCAAGTCAGATCAAAACTCCTTGCAGACCTTTTTGCAGAACACCAAAAACATAATTACTCGAAGGAAGAATACACTGATGCGTTTAAACGGCTTTCCAAAAAATATCTCATCAATCCTCTGGAGCCGGCTTTCAATCTTCCTCAAACATAAAAATCCTGCCTCTTGGATTGAATTTTTGATTTACACCGAACGACGAATACCTCGTAGAACTTGATAAAGACGATATTTCCACAAACTTCCGACTATATCGAACGTCCCGGGATAATTTACGCGAATGCCTCCGAAACCGGTCTTAAAACGTGTGATGCCTGTCCATGGATGATGTTCCGAGGCTCCTTCGGGAGCAACACCCCACCAATCGTACCAAGTGAATCCTTTTGCCTTTGCGTCGCGGATCGCGGACCATTGAAGCAAAAAAGGGGCCATTACATTCCGATGCTTGTCTCCTGAAGCTCCGTGAAGATATGTCCGCGTCTTCCCGAAATCCACTGTCATCAGCGCCGCGACTGCCTCGTCTTCAAACCTTGCTGTCCAAAGCAAAGCCTCGCAATCTCCATACAAAGAAACAAGCATCTGCTCATAATACGCTTTCGTGTGCAAATGAAACCCGCCACGAGAGCCCGTTGTCTTAAAAAGCGGCCACACGTCTTGAAAGGCATGCAGTAAAGCCGCTTGTCCATCCTTTTTTGCTGAATAAGTCTTAATCTTCACGAATTTCCGCTCGGCAATGTGAATGTTGTAGCGCGTCTTCGGATGCATTCCGGAAAGAAGTTCATCTTCGGATTGATCAAGAGAAAGAAGCAACGTATGTGATGGCTGTATCTCAAGCGAACGACGGATATCCTCTCCTCTCCCAAAAGAAATTGACGCAAAGTCCGCGTGTTCCTCGCGCGGCGGCTCGGCACGCAAAAACAACGGATGAAAAAGATGATCCGCGAGTGACAAAAAAATCTCCGGTGTGTATCCGGCTGCGGATATCGGCCCGCGCGGGCAGTACCACGATCTCCAACCAAACGGGAGAGAAGATTTAAGACACAAAGCCGCGGCTTTCCATTCCTCTTTCTCTTCCAGCGCTTCTCTGCGGATCTCCTTTCCAGTCGCTTTCTGAAACTCTCCCCATTCCCACGACGACAAAAATGCTCCGGAGCGGGGTCCGTTCGTCTTCACAAAGTCGTTCCATTTTTTTCGATCTCTAACAGAGTTCCACGGCATATCACGCTTTTTTCCCGAGTAGCTGAAGGGCTCCGCGAATACGCGCCTCTGTGGTCTCGCCTTTCACACCGGCAACCGCATCCTCTGCCTCGCGGCGCGGATAGCCGAGCCCAAGGAGCGCTTCGACTGCGTCCGTGTCAATCAAAACTCCGGTTCCCTCCTCGACCAACGCGCCTTTCAATTCCAAAATAATCTTCTGTGCCGTCTTTTTCCCAATGCCGGAAATATGCGAAAGAAAATCCAAATCTCCGCCCATAATGCGGCCTTTGATCTCTGAAACAGAGCCCGAGGAAATAATCTTCATCGCTCCTTTTGGGCCGATGCCTGAAACGGTGATGAGCTTCCAAAAAAACTGAAGCGCGTCCATATTCGAAAACCCGAACAGTTCGTGAGTGTCTTCCCGAACAACCTCGTGCGTGTAAAGCAAAACTTCTCCGTGGTACTCGCGCGTCAATGCTTCCGGAACGGAAATCTTGTATCCGACCCCATGGCAAAGAAGAATGATAAACCCATCCCCGCGATCATGAATTGTCCCTTGAAGAAAAGCGATCATACGGAGCCATCCTACCTACCCTAAAGCCCTTGCGCAAATGTCTTTTGGTGATACGCGACAATCCGTTCATCAATCGTTTTTTTCGCATCCGGCGGCAAGTTTGGCATCACACTCCTCCTCCCTTCGACAGCATCGTGTATTTGCTTTAAAAGCGTTCCGAATGTTGGTCCGGGCTCCATGCCAAGCAGTTCAAGAATGGCCACCCCATCCAAACCAACTTCACGATAGAGTTTTTGGCGATGACGACGCTCTTCCTCGTCACATTTTTTTTGCTTTTGTTCCCGTTTCCACGGCGAATGATCATGCTCGGAACGAAAAAAATTAATGAGAACGGTCGGGTCATGCCAATACCCATGAAAACTTGGGCGGATGTTGCCGCACACCATGTCCAAAAAAACTCCAGCCTGAAGAAAATCAATAAAATCGTCCGCGTCATATCCATGATGACTTGCGGTGACCGCATACCGATCCATCCGACTCGAATCCATTTTCCGACCAAAGTCCGGGAGTGGATCCATATGATGTGAGATCAAAGTCTCTAGAAAATCTCTGTCCTGATCAGGAATCCGACGCGCGCTGGCCGTGCGCTCGAGTAGTCCGCGATACACAGGGCTGTGAATAGCCTTCTCGTGCCCTGCGTTGCGAATCTTAATTCCGTATGCCGAGAAAAATTCCTTCTGTATTTGCCGATCCGTCTCGTTTGAGTGTTCTTTCGCGAAAGCAACATATAAATCGAGATATTTCCGCCTCGCCTGCGCCCGTTCGGTGAATCCCGCATCATCCCAAAGCAGATCCATGGACTGACGAAATCCGAGCTCAAACCCGCGCGTTCCGTGCGGAGCCGTAAAAAAAATATCCGTCCATTTCGCGGCATCGTGACAAAGAATAAAAGTTTCAAATGTGGCCGCGTGGCCACGGATCGTTTCCTCCAGCTCCTGCCACTCTCCCTCGTATCCGCGCATACGGCGAAATTCCTCGATGTCCAAAACTCGCAATCCTCCATCCAAAATCGCATACAAACTCATAAGGGCAAGACGAAGATGATCCGCTAGAAACGGCCCTTCGGCATGATGATTAGGAGATTGGGGGGCGCGCAAAGAATCCGCAAAAACTGGCTCCACAATCGAAAGAGCGCGAAGAGTGGCTTCAGCCCGCTCCCGCAAAACGCGATTCAGCTCGATATCCCTCAAACAATCATCCAAATAACGACTCTCTCTTTCGGATGAAATAAAACCAGACCTCCACATAATGCGTCCATTGTACGAAAAAAGGCGAAAGAAGAAAACAAGGCAGAACATCTGCCTTGTTTTTTGATGACTTATTCCGCGAGCTTGAATGTTACGGATGTTCGGAGAATCACGTCAATCGAACCGGCGGCAATATCCGGAGCCCCGCCGCCCATTCCCATCCCGCCTTTTTCGTACGAGGCGTATGGATACGACCCGCTGTCAGTCCATTCACTGTATCCAATGACATCCGAAAAACGCACTCCCAGTTGTTTTTGAAGCTCCGCGGCCTTTTTCATCGCGTCCGCAACCGCTTTTTCGCGTGCTAAGTCCTTCAGTTTGTTCGGATCATCTATGGTAAAATTCGGGCCATAAATGTTCGTGATCCCATTCTGCCCGGCGGTTTCAAGAACAACGGAAATTTTGCTCGTGTCCCTGACCTTTACGACAAGCTGCTGGTTTACAATCCATCCAGCGGATTCGTTCTTTTGTCTTGATGAATCCCAAATCAAATTTTCATACACGCTATAATTCTGCGTCTGCAAGTCATCTTCCGCAATGCCCAGCGCCTTTATTTTTGCCATGATCACATTCATAGTTTCCGAATTTTTCTTTTGAGCATTGGCAACTGTATCGGCTTTTGTCTCGACCCCAAGCGTCAAGGTCGCGATATCCGGCTTGCCGGAAACTTTCGCGTAGCCCTCGACGGAAAACGTATGTTCAAACGGCACAGGCTTGTCGAGCCTGGCGGATTGGCGCAATGTGTAGTCTGTTTTTATCCACAAAAAAATGACGGAAAAACCAATCAAGGCGAGCAGACCGATCGCAAACGGTTTGTTATCTTCCCACGAAGGCCAAAAAGAAGTCATAAAATAAAAAAAAATTAAGATGAACTCTTTGTAAAATGATAGCACAATAAGGCGATCTTGTGCTATCCTTTGAAGAACAAAAAGTCATTTTATGGAATCACTAACCAACGAAATCCAAACAAACCGCGATTCGTCTTACGGCATCTCTCCTATGATCCTTCATCGTTGGTCTCCGAGGAGCATGACTGGGAAATCAATCGAAAAAGACGATTTGATGGCCTTATTCGAAGTCGCTCGATGGGCGCCGTCATCTTACAATAATCAACCGTGGTGATTTATCTACATTATGCGCGATGATGCGGCGTTTCATTCCTGGCTTGAATTATTGGTAGAGGGAAATCGCGCGTGGTGCAAGCATGCCTCGACTTTTATTATGGTGATAGCGAAAAAAACATTTGACTTCAACGGCCAGCCAAGCCGCACGCACGCATTCGATGCCGGTGCCGCATGTGAAAACCTCGCGCTCGAAGGAACAAGACGCGGATTTGTCATCCATGCGATGGAGGGATTTGATTACGAAAAGGCAAAAGAGATCCTCAAGATCCCTGACGATCACGAGGTGATGTGTATGGTGGCTGTCGGAAAGCGCGGAGAGGTAGATCTTTTGCCAAAAAAAATACGCAAAGCTGAAAAACCGACGAGTAGAAAATCGCTCGCGAAAATTGTTTTTAAAGAAACATTCGGAAATCCGCTCTGATATTTAATCATATGCAACTTGAAGTCCAAGAACTTCGGCAGGCCGAGCCGCCCAAAAAAAAGACCGGTGAGCGTGCCCTGCGGCAACATATTGAAACGCTGATGGACAGGCTTGTAAAATTGAACATCGGCGGAGGAGAAAGCGGCATTGTTATTCAATTTGAAGATCCGCGATTCAACAACTGGTGCGCGAAATACCAAAAATTTTCTTATAATCCCGCGGAGTTCAAAAAACTCCGGGCAATCTATTTGGCGGGAAAGCAAGTGCCACGACCATGGTTCGAGGTTCCCGATCGCCAACTGTTTGTGATGGAGCGATTAAATGGGCATACGCTCGAACATCTCATGAAAGAAGGCCTTAAATTTTCTCCGAGCCTTGTGGATGAAATTGAGGAAATCGTGCGTGATTTTAATGAACAGTTCGCGCACAACGATCTCCGCAGAGATAACATCTTTCTCGAGGATCTAAGAATCGAGAACCGTGTCGTTGTAAATGGAACGCCGTTTCTCATAGATGTGGAACGCGCGACATACAACAAACCGGGCGAAAAAACCGATGAATACAGGCTTGTTCGTGGATTCTTTATTGGCAAGATCGCGGAGCCTATTGACGAAATCTATAGGAACGCTTAAGATACCCAACCCTTCCAGAAAGGAGGCGACAAGATGGAAGAAACCGTCGAGCGGGCGGTTGCGAAAGGCCTTTTGAACATTCACAATCTGGCAATCGGTGAAGGAAACTACGGGATTATTTTCGAGATTCCAGGGTTCCCTGATTTATGCGGAAAATACGCGAAATTTCACTTTGATATAAGAGAACTTTGGCGACTCGAGGAAGCTCATAAATGCGAGCTTCCCGTCCCAAAACCGTTCGAACGCGTTCCCGGAACAAAAACCTTTCTTATGGAACGCATTCACGGAAAAAATCTCGAGGAACTTGAACACGAAGGAAAATTTTGCGGGGAGGTTGCGGAACAGATTGTGCTGGCTTGCAAATTGTTCTGCTCCCTCTTCTGCCACAATGATCTCTTCCCAAGAAATATTATGCTTCGGCATCCACGCGTAACGGCCAGCGTCATCACAAGCGGAACGCCGATCATTGTGGACCTCGAACGAACAATAAAGGGTGAAAACGAGGAATGGAAAGGGGTGCAGGAATGGCTTGAGCGGCGCGTTTTCTGACTTATTCTTTGTCAGAAAACGCGCCGTATTTTTTTGTAAAAATCAAGCCCAAAGATGTTGCTTTAGATTTTAGGAGTCTCTGCAAAAATCTATTCCATGATGAAAACGAGAAATGTTTTTCGGATACAGAGATCCACTTAGATAAAAAATGCCGGGGCGACACGTCTGCGCGAGTTTCGCGCATCCGTATCGCCCCGGGAAAGAGTTCTCGAGTTAGGACGCTGCTCTCTCGATCTCGGCCATCATGACCTCGACCGACTCCGGCCCCTCGGCCATCGCCTCCATCATGCGGAAGACGAAAGCGAGGCCTTCGAAAAACTTCTTCATGTGTTCTCCTGTGGACGACCCGATTGGTTACGGGTCCGCCAGTTCTTCATGGTTTGTGGGAGCCATGCCCCGTCTAGGCAATGAGCTCCTCGAACTTTCCGGAGAGCACCAGCTTGGCGCTCCGCCGGTTGCCCTTGACGCGGCCGAGCTCGGCCCGCATCGCGTCGAAATCCGCCCTCGACACGCTGTGGACCGCAAGCGCAGTGTTCAGCACTGCGCTGTCGACCAGCCGTCCTGCCTGCGCTCGCGCGATGATCCGCGCGGCAACAGTCTTGTTCATTGCCATCTTTTTTCCTCCGTTGACCTGTTTGCGCCCGACCATTCGGACGCTCCGCGTCGGCAAAATGCCGAGAAGCGGCCAGCCTCGCCAAAATGGCCACCAAGCCGCTTTAGCGAGGTCGAAACAAGATAATAATCTATCACATTTTGGCAACTTTGTCAAGAAGAACAGACGATGTTCCCGCTTATTTTAGCCTCTTTTTCTGTATATCCTTCAAAAACACCTGTACATCTTCAAGGCAAATTTTGACCGATTCGTACTTATTGCCATATCCCCAATTGCGATCCATCCCATAGGTAAAACCTCCAAAATGGTCGTATAATTTCACGGCGTATTTGGACTCCTGCACATAAATAAATCCGCGCCCTTTTTCCAAAATAATACACGGGGCGCGCTTTTTTAAAGAAAACGCCGAAAGCAAAGAAATTTTTGACCGGATTTCCACATCTTGATCTGTCTCAATTACCCAAAATCGCCACCATTTCTTCCTTACTCTCCAAGCCGCATCCGCAATCTGATCACGCTTCTCGGATCTCACATTCTGCCGAACAGACGCCATCAAAGATTTCTGATGATTCAACACATCATGAATTTCTCCCCAAGCATATCCCCTGTCCAGCAAGGCCCACACAAATCCCTGATCCATAAGCGCGACCGCGCGAACCAAGCGCGGATCAAACCCCAATTTCCGCAACCGCTTTTTAGAAACCCGAAACAATCTCAAAAATTGAATCAACGAAGACGGCAAAAGCCGTCCTGATTTTGAGTCGTGCGCGCGATCCAATCCTGTATAACGATGATGATCAATAACGAAAACAACGAAGCCTTCTTTCTGTAATCGGACCTCTTCGTTTGGTCCTGGGATTTCAATGATCACAACATTTCTGCGGCAGGAATGTCGAATTTCCTCTAAAATTTTCGGTTCTTTTTCAAGTGTGGCCCCATGCGGTTGGCGCGAACGGATGACTTTTAATCCTAACGATTCGGCAATCAACAGAATCTGCACGGCCTCGGGATCGTTCGGTGGGATGATAAGAATGGTTTCTGAAATACGCATACATCCTAAGTATACAGCTGGCGTAACAAAAGAAAATGGGAGTTGCCTTGCGACAACTCCCGAGAAGAACGAGGGTCTTGACCCCAATTTTTATCTTTGCGCCGGGGCAAAATGACTCCTTGTAAGCGTGGGAATTGATGGCATAGCCGCACCTTCGGTGCAGGTATACACATCACTATCCACCTATCCACTTCCACGACTTTCTGAAAGAAAGCCGTGTGCGGTTCTGACACCGCGCCGGTTTCTCCTATCCGGCAAATGCGATCGGAAATCATTCGAAAGCGCTTGGTTGTGAGCTTGACGCTCACCTCCTTGTTGAGATTTGTAAAGTCGTCCGTTATGGAACTCCGTGAATTCGGAGCGGAAACAGCGTAATGCCGTCTCCCAACTTAAAGTGAAACAGCGAAACACTCTCGCCGATTGAACTGTACAGTAACTGCGAAAAAGATCAATGTGCAGTCCTCGCTCCCTTGTGCAACTCAAGGAAGCGAGGTTTTGGAGGATCCTTACTCGGCCGGATATTAGCGTTGCCGATAACTGTGCGGGCCCATTCCTCGCAATCCAGTTACCATATCGCCGAGAGCACACGAGTCGCCTCTGCACAGGCGACCCGTGTGCTGAATTACGCGACTTACTCTCCACAAAATTCGTAGAAAATAAGTCCGCCACCTCCTCCGCGCCATCGGCTCGGCCGATGACTACGGTTTTTCATGGGGTCAAAGAATTACTCCCCCATCAGAGCTGCTGAAAAGCCGTTCTGATGGGGGCATGAGCGACAAGCTGCTCATGATCGCCACTCCTCTTTGATTCAAGATCCAGAAGGCCGTTTTTCAAGTCCGGCAAGGCAAAAGCCGTGCATTCAAGTTCCGATACAGTGGTGGATTGAAAACGGACATTCCAGAGATGGGTGTTTACCCAAGGGTGGCGTTCTTTTTTGGTAAAAGCAGGCCACTCTTGGGCAAACACCGAAATAATTTGTAAGAAATTTTTTGTTCGTCATCAACGAACGCATTAATCTATCACAAAGAACAAAAAATGTCAATGGATGAATGGAAAATAATAATAAAACGGCTACGCAAAGCCACAAATTTTGTACGCGATTCGTGGACAAATCAAAAAAAATCTTCATTCTTCATTCCAGAATACCCTTGACAAAAAGCGGTTCCTCTGCTAGAATAGTCGGTTCCTGAATTTCCTCGGCCGAGGATAATCTCCAAAAATCAGGAACAACATCGAAAACCATCTACTTCTTCGTACACTTTCGCGCTCCCCAAATGGGAACCCCGCAAAAGGAGGAATGAGAAAATGACTGGCAGACATTTCGAGGGATCCATGTTCGGAGGTTAAATCTCTTAAGAAACCAAAACGCGGAATATTAAAAATTTCCGCGTTGTACATCCTGCCAAACTCGCAACATCACATCACACCCTTCCATTCAATCTTGGAAGGGTGGTTTTTTATTTAAACTAGGCCCATCTCCCGCAAAATATCTTCCCCTTTCCTCTTATGAGTGGAAAGAATCCAAACCGTATCAAATAAAGCGCGAATGGTGTCTGCAAGCGCCTGACTTTCGACAATGACCGAAACGACTTTCCCGACGAATGCCAAGAGTCCGATGCGATTTCCATAAATCCAAATATCTCCATGGAACTCTGAAACGGCTTCGGGTAATTCGACATATTCCGCTTGTCCCCTTGGATTCCGTAACTTGCCGCGATAAATCATACGCAACTTCGTTATTTCAAAATTCACCAATTTCCGCGCGTCCAAAAGTGTATTCTTGTCCAAAAATGCATAGACATCATCAGTGTTCGTGACTTCATACAACACTTCCGGTTGAACGCGGGCAACATCGTTAAAGACCGCGTAAATCGCTTCGGTTCCTTCATAAAATCTGGCTGTCGGGCGCTCGCCTCCGGCTAATAATTTCACCTCTGGAAGGGCGCGGATCAGAGTCTCGATCTGCTGTTCCATCTTTCCAACGGATTCTCGAAAGTGAGCGACCGCATTTTCCGGCTCCTCTGCCGCAAAAACTTTGCGTTTTCCTTTTTCAAAAGTTGAAATCAGTCCGCGATTCTTTAATGATTCAATCGCGTCATAGGCGGCTGTGCGGGAAATCTTCGCTTTCTTTGCGATCTCCTGAACCGCTGTCGGGCCGAGCTCCAAATTCGCCAGATAAATCCGCGTCTCGATCGCTGAAAGTCCCAAAGAGGTGAAAAGCCGTATGATGTCTATTGCCATACAAATTTGATGATTAAGTTTGATCACATTTTACCGCATCTTTTGACAAAATACCTAAAATGAGGTAGTATCTTTCTTACCTGGGGATGCGGCCCCCTATACCGCAAAATTTTTAAACGCCCATCTTCTTGGTCCCTGGCCACGCGAGCAGGGACCCTTTTTTATGATGACTTTTTCGTAAACCCGAGCGACATATCGAATTCGTTCACGCGGAACGATTCGCACACATTTGGAGGCTCGCCGCTTGTGCGAAGCGAGATGCCAAGCACGCCGGCGACTAATTCGTCCCTGTGTTCCTCAATCGCTTTCGCGATCTCCGGCTCTTTGCTTTCGACGAATAATTCAATACGATCTTGAATCGTGAGCTCCACTTCTTTGCGCATCGCGTTCACGCGACGAATGATCTCGCGGATCGTCCCTTCGCGAACCAATTCCGGCGTAAGTGTTACATCCAACTCCACGGCCAATTCCCCTTTTTTCAAAACCACCTCGTGCACATTTACCTCATCTTTCAATACCTCAACAAACTCCTGTTGTAACTCTCCGGAAGGAATCGAAATGGTCATGCTCGCGAGCGCCTGGCGCACATTCCGGCCAGCATCCGCGCGACGTTCGAGCGCTTTTGAAACAATAGACCGAATCTGTCCCATCTCTTCCACAAGTTTCTCATCGAGAAGCGCGACATCCGTAGCCGGCCAATTCTCCAAATGAACGGACTCACAGATTCCTCCGACTCTGCCGTACACTTCCTCGGCCGTAAACGGGGCAAACGGGGCGAGTAACTTACTGACAGTTAAAAGGCATTTCCTTAAGGTCTCGATCGCTTCCGCGCGATCCGCTTGGTCATCGCTCTTAAAGCGGTCGCGGCTTCGGCGAAGCCACCATGTAGAAAGCTCGTCAATAAACGAGGCGATATTCCGCGCCGGCTCGGTAACTTGATAACACTCAAGCCCTTCGGTAACATCACGCACAAGCATCTGAAGGCGCGCGAGCACCCATCTGTCAAGCACATACACTGGCCTCCATGTCTCTCCTTCGACTTTTCCATTACCCGGATACATTTCAGAAAAATTTACGACATTTCCAAGGATGTTGAATACTTTTTTAACCATATCCGCGAGCGCCTTTTCCTCAAACCGCTTGCTCTCACCAGGTTGGTTCACGGTGTACATATACCACCGCACGGCATCTGCGCCGTATTTCTCAATCATTTCCATCGGATCAACGATGTTGCCTAAAGATTTGCTCATCTTTTTTCCTTTTGAATCAAGCAGGTGTCCGAGAACAATCACGTTCTTGTACGGAAGCCCGTACCCAAGTAATGTCGAAACCGCAAGGAGCGTATAAAACCATCCGCGCGTCTGGTCAATCGCCTCGGAAATGTAATCTGCCGGAAACGCGACGTGATCATCAATCTTTTCTTTATTTTCAAACGGATAGTGCCACTGCGCAAACGGCATGCAACCGGAATCAAACCACACGTCGCACACATCCGGCACGCGCCGCGCCGAACCGCCACACTTTTTGCATTTCAAAATAATTTCATCCACGAACGGGCGATGAGGATCGAAGCTCCTCTCATCCTCTTTGTTATTGGGATTGCTTCGCCCGGTCTGATGACCAGGGGCTCGCAATGACAGAGAAAACATTTCATCAAAACTTCCAACGCATATTTTCTCTCCACACGCCTCGCACACCCAAATCGGCAGTGGTGTGCCCCAATACCGCTCGCGCGAGAATGCCCAATCCTTCACTTCGCGAAGCCACTCGCCAAACCGGCCTTCTTGGATGTGCTTCGGCTCCCAGTTGATCTTTTTGTTCTCGGAAATCATCGTCTCTCGAACCGCGTTCATATTGATGTACCATGAGTCCTTGGCGTAATAAATGAGCGGGGCCTTGCAACGCCAGCAAAATGGATAGATGTGTTTAATCGTCCCTTTCCTCAACAATAATCCTCGAGACTCAAGATCCGCCATGATGTCCTCGTCCGCGCTTTTCACGAATTTTCCGGCAAATGGCCCTGATTCGGAAACAAACTTTCCATCCAATCCCACCAAATGAATTTTCGGCAAGCCGATTTTCGTTCCCAAATTAAAATCATCTACTCCATACATCACGGCCGTGTGAACAATGCCGGAGCCTTCATCCGTAGAAACGAAATCCGCCGGAACCACATACCACGCTTTTTTCCCATCCTCGCTCGTCCCTTTCATCAGTTCACGAGTAAAAGGATACAACGGTTCATACTCGATCCCTATCAATTGCGCGCCTGTTGTTTCCTCAACGACTTCGTAATCGCCGGATATCGCCTCTTCGAGGCGTTCTTTTGCGACCCATAAAAGCTCACCGTCCTTTCTCACTTTAACGTACGCAATTTCTGGCCCGACTGCGAGTGCCACATTCGCTGGCAAAGTCCACGGAGTTGTTGTCCACGCAACCAAAAATTCTGACTTTTCAGGAACCTTTCCGTCCGCGCGCTTTGTAACCTTGAATTTGATATACACGGCCGGATCCGTCGCCTCCTTATATCCTTGCGCAAGCTCGTGGGACGAGAGCGATGTCCCACAACGCGGGCAATGCGGCGTTACGCGATAATCCTCGTACAACAATTTCTTGTCCCAAATCTGCTTGATGATCCACCACAATGACTCAATATATTCCGGTGCATACGTAACGTACTCATCCTTCAAATGAACCCAAAATCCGAGCCTGCGAGTAAACTCTTTCCAAAGTTCAAGATACGTCCACACGCTCTCGCGACATTTTTGGTTGAACTCCTTGATTCCGTAAGCCTCGATCTCGTTCTTATTTTTGAATCCCAACTTCTTCTCCACTTCGAGCTCAACCGGAAGTCCATGCGTATCCCATCCTCCTTTTCGGCTAACATAATAGCCTTGCATTGTCTTAAAACGCGGAAATAAATCCTTGAACGCGCGGGCCTCGACATGGTGAATGCCTGGCTTTCCGTTTGCGGTCGGCGGGCCCTCAAAAAAGACGAAGCTCCCTTTCGGGGCGTCTTTTTCCAGTGTTTTTTCAAAAATCCGATTCTTCTCCCATGTTTTAAGGATTTCCTGCTCGCGTTCGGAAACGGATCGACGCTCGTCTCGCATAGCTCTTGGCCTTTAGCTTTTAGCCTTTAGCTCGAGCCAATCACTAAAGGGATCTCTGCAAAAGTCCATTTCAGGATGAAAGCGAGGAATGTTTTCCGGATGCGAGGAAGGATTCCGGAAATGATATCGCCATATCATTGAGGAATCCTGACGACGCAGCCGGGAAACATAACCGCTTTCAGGCCGGAAGCGACTTTTGCAGAGGTCCCTAAATGCTAATGGCCAAAGGCTAACGGCTTTAAATTCAGTATCCGTATCCTAACAAAGCCGAGCAATCCATTCAAGAGATAACAAATGGATGAGCGCTGTAAATTCCGACATCTGCGCCAGAACAAAAATAGCATTTTGTCAATGATTCCGATAGACTAGAGGGGATAGCAATGACGAGAAGGCGCGCCCCTCGATTCCGCTCGGGGAATAAAATTCCAAAGCCCTAAAGCCAAAATTATGAAACCAACGATTTATCTCGGCGCGGATCATGCCGGATGGGCTCTTAAGCAAGAGCTCGCGACGTATTTGCGCACGCGCGGGCACGGAGTCGTTGATATGGGCAATGAGCAACTCGTGAGCGACGACGATTATCCGGATTTCGGATATGCGGTCGCGAAGCGCATCGTTGCGGATCCTGAATCGCTAGGCATCGTGCTTTGCGGAAACGCTCAAGGGGTGTGCATTGTCGCAAACAAAGTGAAGGGTGTGCGAGCCGCAACCGGATTCGAGGTCGAAGCGGCAAGAACGAGCCGGACTGACGATAACAGCAACATCCTTTGTCTCCCGGCGCGCTTTCTCGATGCAAAAAAGGGAAAAGAAATTGTTGATGTGTGGCTCGAGACACCATTCAGTGGAGCCGAGCGTCATATCCGCAGATTGAAAAAAGTAGAAAAGATCGAATCAGAAGAATTCAAACAATGATATGATGGAGTTCATCCCGTCTCTGCTTGTCCAAGATCAAAAAATATTCGAGGACCGCCTGGCTCTCGTGGAAAATGCCTGCACGATTGTACATATTGACATTATGGACGGATCGCTTTTCCCATTTGTGTCCTGGGCAGACGCAAAAACGATCGGGGGTCTCAAGACCCCGCTCTTATTTGAAATTCATCTCATGGTGAAAAATCCGCTTCCGATCATCGAAAAATGGAAGCGGTCCGTTGCCGGATTACGGAGAGCAATCATCCATGCGGAAATCCAGAGACCGCTTGGAAGCATTATTTCACATATTCACGAGGAATATCGCATCGAAGCAGGGATCGCCCTCAATCCGGAAACGCCGATCGAAGAAATTCATGAAGTTCTTCACGCGATTGATCAAATCACGGTCATGGGAATCCATCCGGGGCAATCAGGCCAAACATTTCTTGGAACGCCTATTTTGGAAAAAATCACCCACATTCGTCGTCATCGAAACGACCTTCCTATTGAAATAGACGGCGGCGCGACCAAAGAACTCTTATCTCCGCTTGCCGAGGCCGGATGCTCTCGGTTTTGCATGGCTTCAGCCATCTTTGAATCTGCGAACCCAGATAAAGCCATCCAAGAACTCAAAACTCGTCTCTCGACGCTCGCTTAAACTCCGTGATATACTATCTTTTGAACTCTTATTTTCTTCAACTCCATATGAAAAAATTCCTTGCCATAATGACCGTTTTCGGCATGATTCTGGGGGTTAATCTTCCAACCCCAGCACAGGCCGCCGTGCTTCCTCTTTCCCAAATCCAATCCGGCGATCTTATTCGCGGAGCCTCGTTTCCTGCCGTCTATTATTATGGACGCGATGGGTTCCGTTATGTATTCCCGAACGACAAGACCTACTTCACATGGTACAGCGATTTCAACTCTGTAAAGTGGATCAGTGATGTGGATATGGGAAAAATCCAAATCGGCGGAAATGTTACCTACCGTCCTGGAGTGAAGATGATCAAGATCAATAGTGACCCAAAAACCTATGCCTTGTCCCGAGGCGGAAAATTGCGCTGGGTGACTTCCGAGGCTGTGGCGATCGCTTTGTATGGAAGTACATGGAATAAAAAGATTGATGATGTGCCGGACGGATTCTTTTCAAACTATGCATCCGGAGCTGATATCGAACTCGCGTCCGACTATATTGTTGCAAACGAGCTCGCTGACGTAACAACCGTTAATCAGGATAAGAGCCTCCGCGCGCCGACCTACCTCGACATCACGGACAATGCGTACAGCCAGCCAAATCTCACTGTTTCCGTCGGCTCGGTCGTACGTTGGACAAACAAAGGGGCAAACAAGCACGCGGCCACGGCAGACGACTTAAGCTGGGGGTCAGGAACTATGGAACCGGGTGGAGCCTACTCAAAACTTTTCAAAACTGCCGGGACTTACACGTATTTCTGCAGTTACCATCCGACCATGCGGGGGACGATCACAGTGGAGTAGACAGATCAAAAGAGAGCCTCATGGCTCTCTTTTGAGATTCATAAGACCTCTAAGACCTATCGGACATCTCGGGCCTATAATGAGAAGGCCTGACGTGATATACTTTTTACCATATGGTGCCGTTTGCGACCGGCCCGCGCGTCCGCCGCTCTCTCCATCTTCACGACAAAAAATTAAAAGAACTGGAAGAGAGGGCGATGACCATTCGGGAGGACATCATCAAAATGTTGGTCGAGGCCGGGAGCGGCCACTCGGCCGGCCCATTGGGCATGGCGGATATTTTTTCCGCGCTTTATTTTCATATTTTGGTCCACGACCCGAAAAAACCGGATTGGCAGGATCGCGACCGGCTTATTTTGAGCAACGGTCATATTTGCCCAGTCCGTTACGCGGCCATGGCGCAGGCCGGCTATTTCAAAAAATCCCTTTTGATGACGCTCCGCAAGCTCGGTTCCCCGCTTCAAGGACATCCGGAACGGCTTCGGCTTCCTGGAATCGAGACGACTTCCGGACCTCTGGGCTCCGGCTCTTCACAAGCGGTCGGGCTCGCGTATGCCGCGCTTATGGACCATGCGCCCTGGCGCACGTATTGCGTGATGTCCGACGGCGAGCTCGAGGCTGGCCAAACATGGGAGGCGATGCTCTTTGCCGGACGGAACAAACTGTATAATTGCACGTTCATTGTTGATCGCAACAACATCCAAATTGACGGGACAACCGAGGATATCATGCCGCTCGAACCGCTTGCGGATAAATTCATCGCATTCGGATTGCATGTGGAGGAATGCGCGGGCAACAACATCCGAGATTTTGTCGCAGCTGTCGAGCGCGCACACGCGGTTACGGAAAAATCTACCATCATCATCGCAAACACGATCCCTGGATACGGCGTGGATTTTATGGAATATCATTTTGAATGGCATGGAAAGCCTCCGGCTCCTGGAAAAGAATCCTGCGAAGCGCTCAAAAGCATTAGAACGCTGGGTGGTCGGATTAAAAGCGAACATGAATAGAGACCTCTGCAAAATGGCGTCTTTTCGGCTCACAGGGACCCTGCCGACCCCGCTCAATGTACATTTCAGTACATTTCGGGGGTCCGTCACCCCATTCACCGAAAATCCATCCATTTTTCAGAGGTCTCAATAATATGCCAAATGCAAAAAAGGACTGGAACAAATCCGCACATCTGCAATTTCATCTCTTCGAAAAGCGCATAGTCGCTCCAAAGCGTCTTCCGACACGAGATGGGTACGGTGAAGGTTTGGTGCTGGCTGGAAAAAAAGACCATCGTGTTGTCGTCTTGTGCGCGGACCTGACAGAATCCACACGTAGCTTGGCGTTCAAACTGGCGTTTCCTGAAAGATTCATCCAACTTGGAGTTTCCGAACAGTCGCTGGCATCCATCGCGGCCGGGATGGCGCTTGCCGGCAAAATTCCATTCATTTCCAGTTACGCGGCATTTTCTCCTGGACGAAATTGGGAACAAATTCGGACCACGATTGCGTTGAATGAAGCAAACGTCAAAATCGCCGGCGCACACGCCGGAGTTTCCGTTGGACCGGACGGAGCGACGCATCAAATGACCGAAGATATCGCCCTCACGCGCGTGCTCCCTCATCTGCGCGTCGTCGTTCCATGCGATATTTTTGAAGCAAGAAAGGCAACGCAAAAAGCCGCAACCTCTGACGGGCCCATCTATTTAAGATTCGCGCGGGAAAAAACACCGATTTTCACAACGGAAAAAACACCTTTCAACATCGGCCGCGCGGAAACGTACCGTTTTGGTTCTGATCTTACCATCATCGCGGCCGGACCGATCGTATTCGAGGCGATTCTCGCTGCCGAACGGCTTTCGCGCTTACGCGGAATCGAGGCGCGCGTCATCAACTGCCACACCATCAAACCTCTTGACGCAAAAACACTCATCCAAGCCGCAAAAGAAACCGGAGCCATTGTGACTGCCGAAGAAGCCCAAGTCGCTGGAGGATTGGGGGGCGCTGTTGCCGAACTTCTCTCCTCAACCGTTCCAGCTCCGATTGAACGCATCGGACTTCAAGATCGTTTCGGAGAATCAGGAAATCCGGACGAACTGGCAGAAGGGCTTGGACTCACGGCTCCATACATCATGCTCGCAGCTGAACGGGCGTTCAGTCGAAAACGGGGAGAGAAAGTTTCTGCAATACCGGAATACAAAAAACTGGCCGAAGCCTACCTTAATGACATAAAACAAAAGAGGTATGCATGACATCATCACGTTTGGGGACATCAAACTTGATACGTTCGTCGTGTTGGATGACGCTTCATCAATCCAATGCAATCTTAAGTTGCCAGAATGTTTACTCTGTCTTGAATATGGCGCGAAAATTCCGGTCAAGGTCGTTGGAACCGAAATAGCCGGCACGGCATCAAATGTGGCGATCGGATTGAGGCGTCTTGGATTCAAGTCTGGAATCGTAAGCAATATGGGGATTGATGGAACGCGGCTCATGGCTCTCAAGCGTCTTGAAGAAGAAGGGGTCACAACAAGGTTTATTCATTCCGCCAAAAACGAGCAAAGCAGTTATTCCGTGGTGCTGAATTTTAAGGGAGAAAAAACGATCTTAACGTCGTTCATCCGTCACGCCTATACCTTTCCTCGATCCATCAATCACACAAAATGGCTCTTTGTCGGAGAGCTCGGATATGGATATTCCGTTCTTTTTCGTTCGTTGATTTCGCACGTCAAAAAAAACAATGTGTCGCTCGTTTTTAATCCGGGGGTAATACAAATCAGAGAGCACCTTCCGATCTTGTTTGATCTCATCGCACAAACAGCGATCCTTGTTGTCAATCGCGAGGAGGCGAGGGAGATCATCGAATCAACCTCTTTTGAGATCCACCATCTCGCGCCAGCCTTATTCAAGCGCGGCGCGAAACAAGTGGTCATCACAGACGGCGCAAACGGAGCGTACTACTTTGACGGGAAAAAAATCTTGCATGGCGGCACGGCACCGGGAAATTTGGTCGAGGCCACCGGAGCCGGAGACGCATTCACAACCGGATTTCTCGGGGCGACGATGAAAAATTTTCCGCCAGAGATTGCCATGAAATGGGGAGCAATCAACGCGGCTTCGGTTATTGAAAAAACCGGGCCAACAGCCGGATTGCTCTCAAGGCGCACGCTAGAGAAACGCCTCATGAAGTCGCGTATGAAAGTTCAAAAAATGTAATATGCTCGTTTCTCTCAAACACATTCTTGAAAAAGCCGAGCGCGGCCGTTATGCGGTCGGCGCGTTTAACGTCAATAACCTAGAAACCATTCAGGCAATGGTGCTTGCGGCAGAGGCGGAACGCTCTCCGGTCATTCTTCAGACAAGCGAGGGGGCCTTGGCTTATGCCGGCATGGAAGAATTAGGGGCTCTTGTCCACCTTGCCGCAGATCGTGCGCACATTCCGATCGTGTTTCATCTTGATCATGGCAAACATCTTGAAATCATCGAGAATGCCATTAAAAGCGGGCTGTACACGAGTGTAATGTTTGATGGTTCCGCACTCTCATATGAAGAAAATGTCCGAACAACGAAGCGTCTCGCGAAGTTGGCACATGAAAAAAATGTTTCTCTTGAGGCAGAACTCGGAGCCATCGCCGGAATGGAAGATTTTATTTCTGTCAAAAAGCGCGACGCACACTTAACGAATCCTGATCAGGCCGCGCGGTTCGTAAAACAGACTGGATGCGATGCGCTTGCCATCGCAATCGGCACGAGTCATGGGGCTTTTAAATTCAAACGAACTTCATCGCTTGATTTTGAGCGGCTTCTTGCTATTAAACTCGCAACGAGCATTCCTCTCGTGCTTCATGGGGCTTCCGGTATTCCGGCATCCATCAAAAAACAATGCCAAAAATACGGATGCAAAATAACCGGAGCAAAAGGCGTGTCGGATGCCAACATCAAAAAAGCCGTAACGCTCGGCATTAATAAAGTAAACATTGACACGGATCTCCGCATCGCCTTTGACGCCGGAGTCCGGAAGTTCCTCGCCGAGCATCCGGAAGAAATAGATCCCAGAGAAATTCTCAAACCGGCAAAAGAGCTGATGACCGCAGTCGCAAGACAAAAAATGAGACTTCTCGGCTGTTCAAGAAAAGCATAAGACTTGTGATATTATGTCATAGTATGTTTGATGTCATCACCATCGGCTCCGCGATCAAGGACGTATTCCTTATCTCGGACAAATTCACTTTCATCCGATCCAAAACATTCGAAACCGGCATCGGGGAGTGCGTGTCTCTTGGGAGCAAAATCGAGCTTGATGCGGTCGTCCACACGACCGGAGGCGGCGCGACGAACGCAGCCGTTACATTCGCAAACCTCGGATTTAAAACAGCGGCCATCTGCCGAATCGGCGAGGACCCTGAAGGAGCGATGATCCTCGAACAATTGCGCGAAAAAAACGTGAACACCTCCATGGTTGTTCGTGTAAAAAGAGGGATTACCGGATATTCGACGCTCATGACAGCGGACACCGGAGAACGGACAGCTTTGATTTATCGCGGAGTCTCCGGTTTGTTCCAGACAAAAGATATCCAATTTGATTCCTGTAAAACACACTGGTTTTACGTGACATCTCTGGGTGGAAATATAGAGCTTGTCAAAAAGTTGATCAAACGCGCGGACCAATGTCGCGCGCACATCGCGTGGAATCCGGGGCGGACGGAAATCGAAAAAAATCCATTGCTTGTGCGCGCGCTTGCAAAACAAGTGGCGGTATTTATTGTGAATACGGAAGAGGGGGCGGAACTGACAGGGCACAAAGACGTCCTCAATATGCTCGAGCCGCTCTCGAGCCGGAGAAATGTGGTGATCATCACGGACGGCGAACGCGGGAGTTACACATTCTCCGAAAGCCAGACAATAAAATCCGAAACAAGCCGCGTGAAATCCATTTCTCAAACCGGAGCAGGAGACGCGTTCGGATCCGGATTCGTGGCCGCGTTCATCAAGACAGGCGACATAAAAATTTCCGTTGCAACCGGAACCGCAAACGCCGAAGGAGTCATTCAAAAAATCGGCGCCAAAGCCGGCATTCTAAAGGCTTGGCCAAAGCCGCAAACTCTGAAAAAAATTCCGATCCGTTTATTGGAAATCTAATCTCTCTTATGGCGACCAGCCTATTCGTTACTCGACAAATTCCTGACAGCGGAATCCTCATACTGAAAAAAGATCCGCGACTTGAGGTCGAAATCTACGAAAAAGACCAGGCCATTCCCCGCAAAGAACTTTTGAAGCGCGTTAAAAACACGGACATCATCCTCTCCATTCTCACGGAACAGATGGATGCCGAGGTCTTCAACGCGGCCGGACCGCAACTCAAAATGATCGCGAATTATGCCGTCGGATTCGATAATATCGATCTTGCGGAAGCGAAAAAACGCGGCATTGTTGTCACAAACGCCGTCCATCCGATGATTTCCGAAACTGTTGCCGAGCATGCGATTGCGCTCATGTTCGCATTGGCTCATCGTATTGTTGAAGCGGATCGTTTCACACGATCCGACACATACAAGGCGTGGGGGCCGCAACTTCTTCTTGGAACCGACATCGCTGGTAAAACGATCGGTATTATCGGATCCGGTGCGATCGGAACTTCGATTGTCCGCAAATTACACGACGGATTCGGAGTCAACATCGTTTACAACGATATCAAGCCAAACAGGGAACTCGAAAAAACGACCGGGGCGACATTTCTTTCAAAAGAGGATCTCCTCAAATCTGCGGATTTTATTTCGCTTCACGTTCCGCTTCTTCGGTCCACACATCACATGATCAGCACAGCGGAATTCGATCTGATGAAACCGACAGCCTTTCTCATCAATACGTCTCGCGGACCTGTCGTGGATGAAAAAGCTCTCGTCCTCGCGCTTAAGAACAAACAAATCGCCGGAGTCGGACTCGATGTTTACGAATGTGAACCGGCGATTGACTGCGACCTCACCGATTCTCTCGCATTACGAAATTTCCCGAATGTCGTCCTCACTCCGCATACCGCCTCTGCGACGATCGAAACGCGTCAAGCCATGTCTCTGGTGTGTTCGGAAAATATCCTCGCGTTCCTGAATGGGAAAATCCCTCCCAATATCGTCAAATGATAAAAGGCCTTTTCTTCGGCCTTTTTGCAAAAACTTGACAAGACCAGTACCTAAGGTGTAGGTTATAGACACTTCTATGATTGAGCCACACGCAACCAAGACAATTCGTTCTCTTGAAAAGGCCAAGGGGCAGATTGGGACGATCCTCGGGATGATCGAAAAAAAACGCTACTGCATGGATCTTGTCCAACAAATCAACGCGGTCATCGGACTCTTGCGCGGGGCAAACACGTTGATATTGGAGAGCCATCTTCACACCTGCGGATCCAAGCTCCACACATCAAGCGCGGAAGAAAAAGAAAAATTCATCAAAGAAATAATCCGCATGTGCACGGTCTCACAGCGTAAAGGATAAAGCGTATGTCTGGATGGCTGACACATCCTCTTAAAATATTCCTGATTGCTATTCTCGCGGCAGGCGGAATTTTTTGTTTTTCCTGCCTTAATATGTCTTCAACGGCTTTGGCAAAAGCCATGCCGGATATTTCTTTCCAAGAAAACACAGAGGGGTGTTTGTCACCAAAATCAAGAATAAAAGAAGCTCCCTGCCCTATCCAAAATAGTCTTGTCGCGCCGATGATTGTCGGGCAAAAGAAACTGGTCTCTGCACCAACACCAACGCCACCCTCTGTAGTAACTTTTCCTAACTTTGTTTCCATCATCTCTCCATTTTCAATAACCGGACCGACACGAATCGACTCGGGTGCTTTTGTCCATTTGTTGGTCAAATCAATCATCAAACGCGAATGACGACTCACAGACGTTGTTGATTTTTTGATTTTTAACGTCTATGAATACCATGACAATCCTCGTTCGGGGTATGCATTGTCATTCCTGCGAGCTCCTCATCGAGGAACAGGTAAAAAAAATTCGTGGCGTCCTTGCTGTCCATGTCCGTGTAAAACGCGGAACGGTCACCGTAGGATACGAAGCAACGGTTCCAAATCAACAAGAAATCGAACAGGCAATCCGGCAAGCCGGATATGAAATCGGAGATCAAAAAACAGAGCCGTGGTTTTCGCGCGACATGACGGATTACAAACGTCTGTTGAGCGCGGCCCTGATATTGTATCTACTCTACATCGCGGCAAAATGGACCGGATTGCTTGATCTTTCTGTCGGAGCAAAAGACGCCACTCCATGGCTCGCGCTCGGGCTTGGACTTGTGGCCGGCGTCTCTACCTGCATGGTTTTGGTCGGCGGGCTCGTGTTAAGCTTCTCGGCTCGTCATGCAGAACAGCATCCGGAAGCCACGATGCGAGAAAAATTCCGCCCGCATCTCTTCTTCAATGCCGGACGCGTCGCGGGATACGCTTTCCTTGGAGGAATCCTGGGAACCGTCGGGAGTGCGATTCAAATAACCGACGCGTTTACATCGGCTGTTACGGTCGGCGTCGGCGTGCTGATGATCTTCCTTGGAGCCAAACTGGTCGGCATCTTTCCTCGTCTTGAAAAAGTCACGCTCTCGCTTCCAGCATCCATCGGACGCAGGCTTGGCATCTCCGAACACCAAAAAGAATACAGCCATAAATCCGCATTTCTATCAGGTGCGCTCACCTTCTTCCTGCCTTGCGGATTCACTCAAGCCATGCAACTCGCAGCTGTCGGATCCGGAAACTTCACCAACGGCGCGCTCATCATGGGCATGTTCGCGCTTGGGACAGCTCCAGCTTTGATTGGTATCGGGGGATTAACCTCGGTCGTCAAAGGACTATTCGCAAAAAAATTCTACGCAATCGCAGGAATCGCTGTGCTTCTTTTCGGCTTGACCAATGTCAACAACGGTCTCGCCTTAAACGGCATCACCTTGTTCGACCAATCAAAAACAAATAACAAAACCGAGACCGTTCGCGTCGAAAATGGCGTTCAAATTGTCCGAATGACCCAAATCGCCTATGGGTATAAGCCGAACGCCTTCATTATACAAAAAGGCATTCCTGTTCGTTGGGTCATCACATCGGAAAATCCGTATTCCTGCGCAGCATCTCTGCGAGTTCCATCACTCAACATAGCCAAAAACCTCAAAGAGGGCCAAAACATCATTGAATTCACACCTAAAAAAACAGGGTCCATCCCATTCTCCTGCTCCATGGGGATGTACCGCGGCGCATTTACGGTTATTGAAAAAGGAGCGAAAGCCCCTGCAACCACAACAACAGATCAGTCCGCTCCGAGAGGATCTGTCTCATGCGGCGGAGGCGGCGGGGGATGCGGCGGGTGCGGAGGAGGTGGATCATCCGCGCCAAGCGTTTCTGGCACGACGACAGTCTCACAATCAGGGACACAGCTCATCGCCTCAACAGAACAGAGCGGACAATTGACACCGAACGAATTTACGATCGAATCCGGAGTTCCGACAGAATGGACGATCACGCCGGAATCCGAACCGGCCGGATGCATGGTCGCGTTCGTAAATCGCCGTCTTGGAATGTTTACGTATGACGCATATCCAAATGCCACTGTTCTCTCTTTCACACCGCCGACTCCCGGGGATTATATCATTACCTGCCCCATGGGCATGCGCCGAGCCATTCTGCGCGTAGAATAAAAATCTATGAAAAAATACACCTTCACTATCACCGGATTCCATTGCAGCTCATGCACAAAAATATCCGAGGTGATGTTGCGCAAAATTCAAGGCGTCACAGGTGTCTCCATCAACGCCGGAACCGGGGAAACGCGCGTGACAAGCGAATCCGAACTTCCTACGGCACATCTCATCGAGACAGTTGAAAAACTTGGATATCATTTAACGAATCTCTCTTATGAATCTCTCTCTTAAGATCACCGGACTCCGCTGTTCCTCCTGCGAAACGCTCATTCGCGACGCAGTGATGGAAATAGCAGGCGTCCGATCCGTCGAAGTTGATGTCAAGGCCGGGACAGGAATCGTCAGCGCCGAAGCTCTTGTAAATTCGGAGACTGTGCTTAGAATCATTCGTGGCCTCGGATACGGAGCAGAACTCGTCGCGGAAACAAACACGAACAAAGACGCTTCTCTTCCGTCAGAATCAATAAAAAGTCAGCCAATTAAACTCACCTGCGAAATGACCGCGACCGCGGATGGACGCGTAAAAAGCGACGCGTCCGGACAAGCATTTTTTGATGGTCATATCGCCATCCAACAAAAAAATACCGTGGAATCTCCAAAAGAAATGCCGGAACTCCAGGAAATCGTCGGGCACCTCTCTCAATTCATGCGCCTGCCGTTCACGATCGGATCTTCTTCTACAAACCTTCCGAATCACGCGATTACTACGTCGACAAATGAGACCCATCCAATCATTTCAACAATGAAAGGCGGCGCGGGGCAAACGGAAACTCGCGAAACGTACGTTCTTGGCGGCATGCATTGCTCTTCCTGCGCCGGATTGATTGAACACAGCCTCAAAAAACTCAAAGGGATCAAGGAGGCACGCGTGAATTTTGCTGCAGAAAAAGCTTTCGTTATCTTCAATTCTCAAATAATTTCTTCGGATGAAATCATCGCTCGAATCAAAAAAACCGGATATGCAGCGACGGCCGCCGGAGCGTCTGTAAACGGACCTGAAGAAGAACGCGCGAGACGCGAGCAAGAGGCCGTTTCCCACAAACGCCGATTCCTCTCCGGCTTCCTCTTGAGCTTGCCATTGTTGTTCTTTATGATCTTGGACTTCATCCCGTCCTTCCCTGGCCGCGGCGCCGTACTCCCATGGGTCGGCATCATCTCATTCCTTCTTGCAACGCCGGTCCAGTTCATTGTCGGAGCCGGATTCTATAAAGGCTTTTGGTCTGCTATCCGCATGCGCACGTTCAACATGGACAGCCTGATTGCCATCGGAACGTCTACAGCCTATCTCTACAGCGTTGTAAACTTCCTCATCTATGCCATCACAAACCAGACGGTTCTCGGCGTAGCCGGAACAAAAATCTCGGAACTTTATTTCGAGACCTCGGCTTTCCTCATCACATTCGTCGTGCTTGGAAAATGGCTTGAATATAAGGCAAAAGGCCGCACATCGGATGCCATCAAAAAATTGATGGGACTCCAGGCAAAAACCGCACGTGTTGTTCGTGCAGGACAGACGATTGATCTCCCGATCGGCGATGTTAAAAATGATGACATTGTCCTTGTCCGTCCCGGAGAAAAAATTCCAGTAGATGGTATGGTTCTCAAGGGATCGTCATCAGTTGATGAATCCATGCTGACCGGAGAAAGCCTCCCTGTTGAAAAACACGAAGGTGATCGGGTCATCGGCGCCACGGTCAACAAGACCGGCAGCTTTGAATTCCGCGCGACCGGAGTCGGATCTGAAACCATCCTCGCCCACATCATCAGACTTGTTGAGGAAGCGCAGGGATCGCGCGCGCCGATTCAAGCGTTTGCGGATCGTGTTTCTTCCTGGTTCGTGCCAACGGTGATCGGCATCGCGGTCATCACTTTTCTCGTCTGGTTCTTGATCCTCCAGTCACCTTTAAGCTTCGCCCTCATGGCTTTTACAGCTGTCATTGTCATCGCTTGTCCTTGCGCCCTTGGCCTTGCAACGCCAACAGCAATTATGGTGAGCACCGGCAAAGGCGCGGAACACGGCATCTTAATCAAGGGAGGCGAACCGCTCGAGGCTGCGTGCAAAATAAAAGCGATCGTGTTCGACAAAACCGGCACCATCACAAAAGGATCTCCAGAAGTGACGGACATTATCGGAATCGGATGGACGGACGAGGATGAAATTCTTGAAACAGCCGTCAGTCTCGAAGCGAAATCGGAACATCCGCTCGCGGAAGCAATCTGCCGATACGCATCAGAGGAACAAATCGTGTCTCTGGCAGTCAATGATTTTCAGGCGATTCCTGGTCATGGAGTCAAAGGAATCATAGATGGCGCCGTTTACTATTTTGGAAACCGCAGGCTTGTCTCGAGTCTGTTAAAACTGGACATCCGTCCGGCAGACCGGAAAATGCGCAAGCTGGAAGAGGCTGGAAAAACGGCGATGATCCTTGCAACGGAAAAAGAAATCCTCGGCATCATTGGCGTCGCGGATACCATCAAGGAAACCTCGGCTACAGCCGTCGCCTCTCTCCGTGAAAAAGGACTGAACGTCTTTATGATCACCGGAGACAATGAACGGACGGCCCGGGCGATTGCGCGGCAAGCCGGAATTGAAAACGTCCTTGCCGAAGTACTTCCGGAAGACAAGGCTGCGGAAGTAAAAAAGCTCCAAGCAACCGGCCTAAAAGTTGGTATGGTCGGCGACGGCATCAACGACGCTCCGGCGCTCGCACAAGCTGATCTGGGTATTGCCATGGGCGCAGGAACCGATGTTGCGATGGAAACCGGCGGCATTGTCCTCATGAAAAATGATCTGCGTGATGTTGCCACGGCCATTGAATTAAGCACGCAGACGCTTGGGAAGATCAAACAAAATCTTTTCTTCTCTCTCTTCTATAATGTCATCGGGATTCCGATTGCGGCGCGCGTCTTTGTCGGAGCCGGCATCGTATTGCGGCCGGAACTTGCCGGGCTTGCCATGGCTTTAAGCTCGATCTCTGTCGTGGCCAACTCCTTACTCCTGCGAAGGTTTAAGCCGAACGAAAAAAATATCCTCTCGAAAATCGCTCCGTTTGTCATGACCATCGCAATGACAGCTCTGTTTTTACTCTTCGCAAAAGCAAGCAGTATCGGGATGGGAGGATAATCGTTTCGATTCGCGAAAAACAAAAACAACGCCCGCACGGGCGCTGTTTTTGGTGTCTCTATTGTACCAAACTCGCACCTATTTCCAAAACAAAGTGAGGTAATGACTTCGCAC
>CAZPPQ010000011.1:0-22239 GCA_964588505.1 uncultured Gammaproteobacteria bacterium
CCTTGACATCGGGCATTACGGGTTCAAATCCCGTCGGGTCCACCATGACTCGGGACCAACCCGCCCGACCGAACGACCGATAGTCGTTCGGGCCGGCCATCACTCCGCCAAAAAAGCGGAGTGGTTGGGTTTCAAAATTAGACAAAAAGAAACCCCAGCACGAGCCGAGAAACGGCCCATGCTGGGGAAAACGTCGCGTGAGTCACTTCACTTCAAAGCGGCGAGGACGACTTTGGTCGTCGCGTCGTACCGCTTTTGCCAGGCCGCTTCGAACTCGAGCCCTTTCGGCTCTCCGTACCTGGTTCGACTGCTCCAAAATTCTTCTTTCTGAATATCGTGTCCCGACTCACGACCGTGGATGCCGAAATCTACCCGACCTTCAAGCCCTTCGTCCGAAAACGTCGTGATTGACGCCTGATCCCAAGTCTTGTTCGGACGAAGCCAGAACGAAAGGGTCTTGGATTCCGGATGCTTGGCATCACCGCCAGAGTACCAAACGGTGTAACGCGTGCGTCCACGCACGAAGACGATCTGAAAACTTCCGGACATGCTCCAGTTGTAGAACAAGGTGACACGCGGTTTCTTCCCTTTGTGGATGTGCTCGACGATCTCACGCGCGTCGGTTTTCAGTTGCGTATCATCGACAACAGAAGCTTCGACATCGTTGGGGTCCAACATCCGCTCCTTGGCAAGTTGTTCTTTGAGCGCAATGTTCTCTCGGGCTAAATCAGTCGCCCTTATTTCTGCGGCGGCACATGCCGTCTCCTGCGCTTCCCTCTCGATCGATGTCAAAAAAATATACATGAGAATTCCAATCACAGAAATCACCACCGCCTTTACGATCTCCCATGTAAACTTTTTGAACGTCATCTCACGCTCCTCTTTTTCTCCTCCAAGGGAGAAATGGTGAAAGATTGGAGAGAATTGCAAAAGAACGGACTGAAAATGATACCGCGTTTAGGCAATTTTGTCAATGGTCAGACCACAAAAAGAAATCCCCGCTTTACAGCTTAATTCTCCGCAATCGCAACGAATTCAATACCACCGAAACGGACGAAAAAGCCATAGCCGCTGAAGCGATAACCGGATTCAGAAGCCCTGCGGCCGCAAGAGGAACTGCGGCCACGTTATAAAAGAAAGCCCAAAACAGATTCTGTTTGATCGTCCGATACGTCTTTTGCGACAAGGCAATCGCGTCGCTCACTTTCTCGGGCCCGCCTCCTACCAAAATAATTTGTCCGGCTTCGATCGCGATATCCGATCCGGTTCCCATGGCAATGCCGAGATCCGCCTGTGTCAAAGCCGGAGCATCGTTGATGCCATCGCCGACAAACGCGACGCGCTCGCCATTCCTCTGCCATTGCTTGACGATTTCCAATTTCTGATCCGGAAACACTTGCGCCGAGAACTCGTCGAGGCCGAGTTGTTTTGCAATCACTTCGGCTGTGCGTTGATGATCGCCTGTGATCATAGCCACGCGCAAGCCGCGTGAGCGCAGACGCACGATCGCTTCTTTTGCCATTTTCTTCAACGCATCCGCAACCCCGAACACGCCGGCGACAGAACTCCCTACGCTGACGGCGATAACGGTCTTCCCTTCAACCTGCAAACGCGAGACCTCTTTTTCAACCGATGCGACATCCACACCGCTTTCTTTCAAGAATAAAAGCTGGCCAACGAGCACATCCTTTCCCCCTATTTTTCCGCGAATACCTTTTCCGGAAACAGCCTGAACTTCAGACGCGACAGCCGGATCAACACCCTCCTCTTTTACCCGCATCAAAATCGCGCGAGCGAGCGGATGTTCGGAAACGAATTCGATTCCTGCCGCAATCGCGAAAACTTCCTTTTGCTCAAATGCATTCGCAAGAACAACATCTGTCACCACTGGCTTGCCTTCAGTCAGCGTTCCTGTCTTATCAAAAAGAACCACATCCAGCGAACGGCCGCGTTCAAGCGCTTCTCCATTTTTGATGAGAATGCCGTTGCGCGCGCCACGACCCGTGCCGACCAGAATCGCTGTCGGGGTCGCAAGCCCGAGCGCACACGGACACGCAATCACGAGCACGGCCACGGCCGGAATGATGGCCATAGTCGGATCGCCTGTCGCCATCCACCAACCGACAAACGTGAGAAAAGAAAATACGATGACAATCGGAACAAAAATGCTTGAAATCTTGTCCGCGAGTTTTTGGATCGGCGCCTTTTTGGCTTGAGCCGATTCCATCAACCGGACGATCTGCGCAAGAACCGTATTTCCTGCCTCCCGCTCGACGCGCACATTCAGCACGCCCTGCCCGTTTACGGTCGCGCCAAATACCTTATCGTCTTTCTTTTTTGAAACCGGCATACTCTCGCCGGTCAGCATGGATTCGTCGAGCGACGACGCGCCTTCAAGCACGATTCCATCAAGCGGGATTTTCTCTCCGGGCTTCACGACAACAACATCTCCGACACGTAGCGTCTCGACCGCAACATCCTCCAAATTCTTTCCGTCCAAACGATGCGCCATCTTTGCTCCGAGCTCCAAAAGTTTCGCGATCGCTTCGCCCGCCTTCCCCTTGCTCCGCGCCTCAAAATACCGCCCGAGTAAAATAAAGGCGGTGATAAGCGCCGCTATCTCAAAATATAAACTTCCACCCGAAACCATTTGCGTCCAACTGAAGATGAGTGAGACGAGCGTCCCGAGCGAAATCAGCGTATCCATGTTCGCGCGGACGCGAATGGCAAGGCGCGCGGCCATGCGATGAAATTCCCATCCGGGCCAGAAAACAACGACCGAAGAAAAAATTCCTTGCGTCCAATACGACAGGTTTATGCCGAATATTTCGCCTGGCAACGCCATCTCGCCCATGGCGAGTATGAGCGCCGGAATACCGAAGATAAACGCGATGATCGTCCGCTTCGCGGCGCCATGCCTGTCGGCATGAGAGGCATGTTCGTCCTCGCTCATGGCCGCGTGCGAGGCGTCATACGACATGGCATGACCGCCTTCGTGAGCAGGCACTTCGTATCCTTCATTTTTCACGACTTGATGGAGCGCGTGTTCATCAACTTTGGATTCCTCATACGAAACGGTCGCGTTCTCCATCGCAAAATTCACGCTTGCCTCTCGAACGCCAGACATTTTGGCGAGCGCACGCTCGATGTTCACGGCGCACGAGGAGCAGTGCATACCTTTGATTTTGAATTTTGATTGGCGCATATTTTTGATAATGCCTTACTTCACGACCATCGTCCCGCGATACATCCCCATCGAACAACTGAACACGAACGTGCCGGACTTGTTCGGAGTAAACTCAATCACGTTCAATCCAGTCTTCAGCGCTTGTCGGATGCCGAACTGGCGCAAGATGAGCGTGCTGGCGCATCCCATCTGCCGATCGCCGGTCACTTCCCACCGCACCGGAATCCCTTTTTTCACCGTCAGTGTTTCCGGTTCATACCCATTATAGGCTGAAACGCGCATCTTCACGACTTGAACCCCTTGATTGACGACGGGTGCCGGTTGATCAGATACGGAAGAAACGCGCGGAGAGGCAAGCCCGAGCAAGGTTGATCCATTTTGGATATTAAAGAATCCGAGCAGGATGACCAACACACCGGCCGCTTTTCCGATGCGCGAAAGCCACGGCCCTTTTGCGGCCGTTGTTGCAAGGCCGATCCCGAGCAAGGCTGGCATAGTCCCGAGCGCGAAAAAGAACATCAAAGCCGCGCCTTGCGAAGGACTCCCGGATGACAACGCGAGAAGCTGAACGGATTGCGTGAACCCGCACGGCAAGAAAAAAGTCGCGGCCCCCAGAAGCATTGGCACGAATGGATGCGAGGACTTGCTTGTGTCATGAATTTTGTGAGACAGCCATTTTGGCGGACGCACGAAAGCCGGAGCCGCTCCGAACAAATTCATCCCAAGCGCGAGCATCAAGAGGCCGATCGCGATCACGAACAATCCATTCCATTCCGGAGACAAAGAAAGGCTCTTTCCAGCGAATCCGATCGCGGCGCCGAACAAGGCAAACCCGCCCAAGCGTCCAACTTGAAACAAAAGATGCGGCTTTGCGCGCGCGACGAATGAAAGATGAGCCTGATGTTGCGCCGCGGCCGAAGAAACGGCGGCGATCAATCCTGCGACAACCGCCGTACAGCTTGAAAATGCCGCGACAATGCCAATGCCGAACACGGCCCAAAGTCCAGCACCTGTCGAAACCGACGGTGCAAATGTTAAGAATCCCATCCAATCCAAAACAACGTAGATAAGCCAGAATCCGAACAGCACGCGCGCCGCGCGCCAGAGCGGAACGGATTTTTGTGGAGCCTTGGATTCGACTTCATTCTCGATCCGATACCCGTGATCCTTCACCAAATGCGTCAATGTTGAGGAATGGAGCGTGATGTCATCGCGCGTCGTCATCACGATCGTTCCGCTTGCCGAAGATGCTTTCACCGAAAGAACCCCCTCGGCTTTTTTCAACTCGCGCTCAAGGATGATTTCACAGCTCGCGCACTTCGTGCCATAAACGCGAAACCGATATGTTTTCATAATAAAAAACAAACAAGAATAAACTCACCTCTCTTTCCGCGGCAAATTATTCCCGTTTGATGGTTTTCAAAATCATACATGGATCTCTCTGCCTGACATAAGGCGCTAGATTCGGAACAAGCCTCTCAAAAAGCGACGGCAGGGAGAACGCGTACGCGATCAAAATGGCAAAAACTATGAGGATGATGTATGGCAGAACGCCCGGAAAATCAACAAGAGACGAGACACAATGGGAAAGGCACGACGAAGCGCCGGAAGTTGTGGATGCTTGATCCGACATCCCGCAATGAGGCACAACATTGAAATCCGGAACCTGCATAGTCGCGCTAACTAAAAACGGACGGACAATGAAAATGACCGCGACGAAACACGCTACTTTCCACCAGTTTCCGTTTCTCATATTCGCCATAATGCCAGACTCCTTGATATTGCTTTTCCTTGGTCCGGACTCATCGCCGGCCTCGGCGGAAAAGCAACATCTTCGGAGTCTGGCCTAAAAATAGTGTTGTGTCAACCGATCGATTTAATCCTCTGGACCCCTTCGATTGATTCGATCGTCGCGGCCACTTCGTCCGGAACGAGCTTTTTCCAATCCCCTCCTTCCTTGATGCGCTTGCGCACCTCGGTCGCGCTGATGCCGGGAACTTCACGAATGTTTTTGATTTCAACGCCGAGGCCATCGAAACTCTTTTTTACAGAATCATTTCCGGACCAGATCTGATGAACCGGCCCATGGCATAATTCAAGCGCTTTTTTTGCCCAGCCGACATCATCTCCGTGCATATCCGGAATCTCGATAAAAATAATGTCGTGCGTCGGGATCAAATCTTTGGCTTGAAGCGCGCGCTGGATCATATCGCGCCGCTCGGCGGCTGTGAACGGACTTTCCGCGGTTCCGGATTCCTGTGATGATGAAATACCGATCACAATTCGGCCGCACACTTTTGTCATCCCTTGAATCACAAGCAGGTGGCCGTTATGAAACGGCTGAAAGCGGCCGATGAATAAGGCGGTGAAAAGAGAGGGCATAACGGCGTTAGGTGTTAGGCTTTGGCTTGCGACGGAAAAAGTATACCATGACATTGTGATGTATATCCACAAAAACTTTATGCTCGGAGTTTTTGACTCCGGATACGGCGGACTGACGATTTTGAAAGCAATCCACGGCCGTCTCCCGAGTATCTCAACAATTTATCTCGGAGATAATGCGCGGGCTCCGTACGGCACGCGGGCGCCAGCCGAAATTTTGGCGTTCACGCGGGAAGGCGTACGATTTTTGTTTGAACGCGGATGTCCGCTCGTGATTCTTGCGTGCAACACGGCAAGTGCGGACGCATTACGAACGATACAACAGACGCTTCTTCCGGAAGAATATCCTCATCGCCGCATCCTTGGCGTGATCCGACCGACAGCCGAAGCGATTCGAGAAAATCCAAAACATCATATCGGCATTTTCGCCACACCGGCCACCGTGAACTCTTGTGCGTATGCACGCGAGCTCGCGCATCTCGGACAGTTTTCTGTCACACAGCAAGCCTGTCCCGGACTCGTGGACGCGATCGAACGCGGAGAAACAGAGACGTCCGAAACAGCAGATCTCGTCGCTTCGTTCGTCGCGCAACTTCTTCAAAAAGATCCGGCCATCAAAACCGTGCTTCTCGGCTGTACACATTATCCGCTTATCCTTCCACTCTTCCGCACCACGCTTCCAGGGCGCGTCAACATAATCATCCAAGGCCCAACCGTGGCAGAAAAACTCGCTGACTATCTCGCTCGCCATCAAGAAATAGACACGCGTCTCGCCCATTCCGGAACGCGCGAATTCTTTACAACCGGCATACCGAATAATCCCCTTGCCTCGTATTTCTACAAAAATGAAATCCTTTTTAACAAGATTTGCTTGACAGAAAACCCAAAAAAGCGCTAGTCTTTCCTATTCCGTCATCCTGACGGAAAAAACACACACAATCATCCTGACAGAAAGGAGCACACACCATGCAGAAACAGTCCTTTCTCACACAGAACGACTTTTGGCACAAAGACTATATTGTGCCGGCTATGTTCGGAATCGTCGAGTGCACTCTTCTCGCGCTTTTCGGTGTGCCGCGCATGTTTGAAGATTTTCTTGGGCATTTCATCATCCTTCTCATCGCCACGTGTTCCGGCCTGTTTTTGCTCATGAGCACGCTAAAGTCGTTCAGAACAACGGTACCATACCCACGAAAGATAGATGATGAGATAAAAAACGAGAACCGAAGACTTGCAAAATTTACCGTCGCCATCGTCTTCATCGTCTCAATACTCTTCATCATCTCGATCGTGATTTCTCCGTCTTCTGATCCGAAGACGATCAGATGGGCCTGGTACATCTTCGCCATGGCGCTCCTCATCGGAGAAACATGGATCTACATTTTCTTCAAAAAATCGGCTTTGAGGACAAAGGAGTCCGCGCCATGCTGAAGCTGAATCTCAAACCGTTCATTCCAAAACTGAACAAACTTTTGCACAATACGGCGGTGGTCACTCTCGTGCTCGTTATTTTTGAGGGAATCGTCCTTGCCGTATCCGGCCCTCCGCGCACGACGTGGAATATGGTTCAACACTTGATGGCGTTCGAATTCATTGCCGGAATATATCTTGCCGCGCTCATCGTGACATTGAAACCTGTCCAGACCGGCAATTCCGCCAAAGTCGTAGAGACTAACGACATGAGGCTCATCGCCGCGCTCGCTATCCTTTTCATTGGAACGATCGCGGTCGCCATGTCCTTCAGTTCAAAGTACCAAGTTGAAAGCGCCGCGATCTGCGGAACAGCCGTAATCATCCTCATAATAAGCTCGGCCTCCTGCTACTTCTTCATCAAAAACGAGCGTTAAACGCTCCGAACTCTCAAACTGCTGTTTCACCACGGCAGTTTTTTATTTTTTGGTTCCGTGGCGTGGATGGCGTCTCGCTCTCGCAAGCGAGCTTGCTCCGCTCGCCGCTTCCGTGCCCCTCACCGTGTCTTGCAAAAATCACAGACACGGTGGCCGGCTGATGCCGACGGAACCAACAAAAAACTCGAGCTGATACTCGAGTTTTTTGTTGGTTCCGGGGCGTGGAATCGGACCACGATTCACGGCTTCAAAGGCCGCTGTCCTGCCTTTAGACGACCCCGGAATGACAGGCAACTGTGCGAAAAGGGTATCCTGAAAAAATAAAAACGTCAATCATAAATAGATACAGATATTTGACATCCGGCGGACATACGCGCAAAATCGCTTTCTGCCTCTTCGATCCAGAAGAAAAGGAGGAAAAACATGGGACGAGCCAAACTCTCTATTTCCGTTCTTATCACTCCGCGCGAGATTGTGGCGCGCCTCGACGAATACGTCATCGGACAGACGGCCGCCAAGCGCGCTCTCGCGATCGCGGCGTATGCTCATATGCGCAGAATACGCGGTGATCTTAAAGGGCAGAAAAAATCCAATGTTCTTCTCATCGGCCCCACAGGTTCTGGAAAGACGCTCCTTGCAAAGCATCTTGCCGACGTGATGGACGTGCCGTTCTCGACAGCGGACGCGACCGAATACACGGCGGCCGGTTATTATGGCAAAGATGTCGAACTGATGCTCAGCGACCTTTTGAAAGCCTGCGAAGACGACAGTGAACGCGCAGGGCGAGGCATGATCTTCCTGGATGAAATTGACAAGCTCGCGCGAAAATCGATCGGGGATTACAAAACCGGATCGGTAAGAGATATCGGCGGAGAGGGGACACAACAAGCATTACTGAAACTTTTTGATGATAAAGATGCGAGTGTCCAAGAAGGAGACGGCTTCTCAAAAAAGACGGTCGTTCTCCACACCAAGGACATTCTGTTCATCTGCGCCGGAACATTCACGGATCTTTACGGAGATCTTGAGGCGCGGCGGCTCATCGGATTTTCAGACGGCAAAACCGACAGTCGGGCAAAACGGCGGCTCATCGAGACGAAAGACCTTGTCTCTTACGGTATGCTTCCGGAGCTTCTTGGCCGCATTCCTGTTGTCGTAGAGCTGAAGCCGCTCGACCTTCATGACCTTGAGCGCGTCCTGACCGAGCCTGCTGATTCGATCACGAAAGAATTCACCGATCGCCTCGCGGCTGATGAGGTGGAACTCATCATACAAAAAAACGCTTTGCAAGAGATCGCGCGCCACGCCATGAATCGCAATACCGGCGCGCGTGGTCTGCGAGCCATCATGGAACACGTCTGCGCTGATCTCTTTTTCGAAGCGCCGGAAAGGAAAGGCGACAAAATCAAAATTAATGCGGCCTATGTCAGAGCCAGACTCGCGTCCTTCAGCAACCGGTAGGAACTTCTCCTGCCGGTTTTTATTAGGGCGTTGGGCTCTAGGCTCTAGGTTTTGCGGAGATCTCTACACTCGCAAATGCCGACGCATGGCGATGTAGGTTGAAAATACATTAACCAGAAGAAGACCGGCAAGCTCGGCGCCAAAAATCTTCCACCAGTTCTCGGCGAAGTACGGCGCAATCCCCATGGAATATCCGAAAAAGAATTGATGAAGCTTTGGATCAAGCGCCGCAACTGCCGGCAAGAGGAGAGCGGCCACGATCACGGCCGCGAGCGCGCTGGAAAAAACGACTTCGATCAGGAACGGCGCGCGTACAAACCGGTCTGTCGCGCCGACCAGTTTCATAATGCCGATCTCCTCGCGATGGATAAAGATGCCGATGCGCACGGTATTGAATATGATGAGCGTCGCGATCGCGAAAAAAATGATAAAAAGACCGAACCCGAACACACGGACGCTGTTTGTGACGGACTGGATGCGCCGGATCATCTCCGTGTAGTCGCTGAAATCTTTTTCCCGGATGTCTTCGTTGAAACGCGGATGATCAAGAGCCTCTAAAATAAATGGAAAATCCGCGGCTGATTTCGCGCGGATGACAAGCGTCGGACCAAACGGATTGCGTCCAACTTCCTGCAAAGAGCGTAAAATCGCTTCTTCCCCGGCGTGCCGATTCTTGAATCGGATCAGCGCCTCGTCCGCTGTCACTGTCTCGACATCCCGCACTTGCGAAAGACCGCGAAGATAAGCAACTGCGCTCATAGCTTTTTCCTGCGTGGTCCCGGCGTTGAAATACACGGAAACCTCAATGCGATCCTCGACATATTGGGTTGCTCGCGAGGCGATAAAATCTACGACCAACAAAAGGTTGACACTCAAAAGCGTCAACACGAGCATTGTCACCGTGATGAGAAACAACCAAAAATTCCGCCAGATGTTCTGGAAGGCAAAGCGGATTGCGCGTATGGACGAAATAAACATAACGACTCTCGTATGCAACTTATAGCTAAAGTCTGTACTTCCCCTCTTCCACATCCGAAACAATCTCCCCGTGATCAATCGTTATCACGCGTTTGCAAAGCCGGTTAACTACATCGCGGTTGTGCGTGACAAGCACGATCGTTGTGCCGAACTCGTTGATCTTTTTCAGAAGCTCGATAATCTCGTGCGTGTTCAGCGCGTCAAGATTGCCGGTTGGCTCATCCGCCACCAAAATCTTCGGGCGGTGCGCGAGCGCGCGCGCGAGCGCCGCGCGTTGCTGCTCTCCGCCGGAAAGCTGGGATGGAAATCGGCGCGCGTAACCTGATAAATTCACGATCTCAAGAACTTTCGGAACAACCTCGTGAATGCGTCCGTGCGCGGCGCCAACGACCTCAAGCGCAAACGCCACATTCTCAAAAACCGTCTTGCGCGGAAGCAGTTTGAAATCCTGAAACACGACTCCAATCTGACGGCGTAAAAATGGAATTTCTTGCGGTCGAATGTCCGAGATATTCCATCCTCCAATCAACACTTCGCCGCGCGTCGGCGCTTCTTCGGCAAACAAAAGCTTGGTAAGGGTCGTTTTCCCCGAGCCGGAGTGCCCAACGATCGAAACAAACTCCCCGGGACGGATATGAAGACTCGCGTTTCGAAGCGCCGCGATATTCGGATGGTATATTTTTGAAACGTTCTTAAGATGAATCATGAAGAAAAATACGGGGCTCCCCCTTGCCGAAGTTCCAAGTTTCTTCTATCATACCGCTCGTAACCATTTGAGACAAGAAAAAAATGCGCAGGTATGGTTTAGTGGTAAAACGACTGCTTCCCAAGCAGTAGTCGGGGGTCCGATTCCCCCTACCTGCTCCACAGAAAACCTCCTAGAATTTGCCCTATTCTAGAAGGTTTTCTTTCACGGTCGTCTCTAAAATTAATTTGCCGATGTAGCTCAGCTGGTAGAGCAATGCTTTCGTAAAGCAGAGGTCGTGGGTCCGAATCCCACCATCGGCTCCAGAGAATGTAAAAAACCGACCGAATGTACGGCCGGTTTTTGGTTTCTTCTCAAGAGACAATCCTCCAAATCACCGCCCGCTCCAACTTTTGATTCACCAAATCGTCAAGCGTCATCTTCTTTACGCGAATTACGCTCAAATCAACCACCAGCTTGGCGTCCTTTTCTTCCTGCCCGTTCATACGGATGATATAGAATGCCCAATCATTCTGCGCGCCAATTTCCACGATAGGCGAGTATTCCCCATCTTTTAGTCCGTTAATCGCTGCGGCGACCTCCGAAGGAAGAGATTCAACGGACACTTTGCCGATCGCTCCGTCTTCCGGAACAGACCCGGCCTCGTTCACGCTTTTCGCAACCTCGGCGAAAGCTTCTCCTCTTTGCAGGCGCACGAAAGCGTTGTCAATCTGTTTCCGAGGCCCTTCCTGCAGATATCGATCCATGATCAGGCGTTCGTTTAAAAACTTTTCGAGAGCGACCGGACGCACGAGATGATCGCGAAACGCCTCAACATCCCATCCGAACAGCCGATCCACGTCTTCGGCTAATTTTTCCGCCGGTGTATCAGACGGAATCATACCGGCCTGCGCGCTTTCGACGGCTTCTTCTGTCAGGTAGACGCTCTCATCCAACGCGATACGATTCACAATGACGCGGCGCACCAAAGCATCAAGCACGTTCTTGCGCAATGAGGCATCATCCTCTTCTGTCAACGCGCCTGAAGCGTTTTGATTATAATATGTTCGCATCCCTTTGTACTCGAACAAAAAATTTCCAAGCCAGACCGGACGGCCGGAAACGAATGCAGCCGGAAACGGCGCAACCGAGGCGACGCGCGCGGCCCACTCGTCGGAAAACGCCCGCGCATACACGGCGATCGTGCCTCCGATGATGAATACCGCGGCGGCTGTCGCAAGAATTCCATAAAAAAATAAACGGGTATTTTTCGGCACAGCCGAATCAACATTCAGCGGCGTCTCTTGAACCGCCGCCTGTTCCGGAATAAGCACGGGCTCCTGGCTCGGAGAAAGAAGATCATGTTCCATAATGGGAGGACAGCTGTCTAAATCGAGTTATATCAAAGAAGTAATACCACCATTTCACTGGATTCGCAAGCTGATCGGAAGATCCATCGTCGAGTCCGGACAAACCGATATCAGCGCCGGAGATCCGCTTCCATGGACGCTGGACAACGACGACTTTTTCTCCTGGTTTTTTCATTCCGAGCTTCAGACGCGCCTCGCGCTCAATGAATGTCTCGGATTGAAATGTGGATTGGAGTTTCGCGATCTCCAGATTGCGCGCCTCGAGCGCCGTTGCCTTTTCCTCAAGGATCCGGATATCCTTTTGGATACTTTGATTCCGGATATACTCCCTTCCGAACGAATACCCAAGCAAGATCGCCACGGCAAGATTGACGGCGAACAGAAAACGGAAATGAAAAATGCGGCGCAGAAGACCGACGCGCATACACGATATCTATCATCTAAAAAAACCTAAGACGGATCGCCTTGCGGGCCGCGGAGCGATCATCCCACGGAATTTTTTTTCCGTTCGCAACAGCCATGACAGGCTCGCTCCCCTTGCCTGTCAAAAAAACCACATCATCCGGTTCCGCCAAACGAATTGCTTTTTGAATCGCTTCTTCGCGATCCAAAATACGAAAAAGATCAACCCGGTCTCGCTTTCCTGCCGAAACGGCGCCATCGGCAACCTGATTGATGATATCCATCGGATCATCGTCGTATGGATCTTCGTTTGTGATGATCACGACATCCGCTTCTTTCGCGGCCATTTCTCCCAAAATCTTTCTCCGCGCAACATCGCGTCCGCCGCCGGCTGATCCAAGCAAGTGAATCAGGCGCTTGCGCGGAAACAGTCTGATAGCCTCGTAGGATGCCTGCAAAGCGGCGGGCTCGTACGCATAATCAACGATAACACGGAATGGTTGGTTTTCGTTGATCGCTTCCATCCTGCCAGGGACACATTCAAGGCTTGAAACACCGTCCTGAATCAGCTTCCATTCAAATCCAAGCGCCCGAAGCGTTGCAATGGATGCCATCACATTCGAGATATTGAATCTCCCGATCGGTTTAAGATGAAACGGATGGCCTTCAACGAAAAAAGTGGAACATGTCGCATCCATGGCAATCCGTTCCGCAATGAGCGGCGTGAAATTCGCGCGAAGAACACCCGATGCTCGCGTCCGCTCCTCTGTTCCGAATCCATATTGCTTCCTGAACCCGAAAGATAAAAAAAATCCCGCATACTCATCATCGAGATTCGCTATCGCGATTTTTTCCGATGGGACTCCTGGAACGGCCTTGCGCGGATTTGCGACCGCGCGCGCGAACAGCGCGCCTTTCGCTTTTTTGTAATTTTCAAACCCACCGTGAGCCTCGATGTGCTCCGGCGTCAGGTTTGTGAAGACCACGACATCATAATTGATTCCTATGTGACGAAATTGCGCGATACCCTGCGAGGAGGTCTCGATCACCGCGTGCGTGCATCCGGCGCGCGCCATATCGCGTAGCAATTTTTGCGTCTGAAACCGACCGAGCATGGTCATCTTTTTGTCGTTTGTCCATTCGCGAAGACCAACCTTGAAATCCGCGGTTGATGTCCATCCGACCCGGCATCCGGCGTGCTCCAAAAGCCGCCCGATAAAATGCACGACCGAACTTTTTCCGTTTGTTCCCGTTACTCCAATAACGACCAGCCGGTTTGATGGATGGCCATAGACGCTCGCGGAGACTTTCGCAAGCAAAAAATGATAAAACTTGAGAACTCCAATAGGCAAAAAACAGCGAAAGAGAGATTTCACCATAGTACTGTACTGGGGGTCAGGTCTTGGGATGTGAATTCACATCCCAAGACCTGACCCCCAAAACCTTACGCTAAATTTTTCACGGCCTCGACAAACTGCCCGCCGCGATCGTAGACGTTTTTGAACAATCCAAAGCTTGCTGTGCCAGGAGACAACAAAACAATATCGCCGCTTGAAGCCGCAACGCGCGCGGCCGCAACCGCTTCATCCATTGATTTCGCGTACGAGTTCGGAACGGACGGGCCGACCGCTTTTTCAATTTCTCCGGTCGAGCTTCCTTCAAGATACACAATGTGTTTGCAAGTCTTTCGAATTTCCCCGGCCATCTCGTCGAATGAAAATCCTTTGCCTTTTCCGCCGACGATCAACACAAGACGCTTTTCCTTTGAAGTTGCAAACCGCTTTAGCGCGGCCATCACGCCTTCTGGCGATGTCGCGTTCGTGTCGTTCACGTATGTGACGCCGTCGAACTCGCGGACCGTCTGCTCGCGTCCCGGAAGCCCCTCAAACACGCGCAAGGTTTCGCAAATCGCTTCATCCGGCACTCCGGCCAAGCTGGCGGCAAGCGCCGCGGCCAAGGCGTTCTCAATATTATGCATCCCCTGAAGCGCCGGCCATGTATTTATATGACAGAGTCCGCGTTCGTGCCCATTCAAGCGAAGCACAAGATGCCCATCGTCGCCGATAAAAGCGCCTTCGAGATTTTCGGCCAAAATATGCTTGCAAAACCAATACTTTTTCGACGCGGCCCGCTCGGCGATCCGCCTGACGATTTCATGGTCGTAATTCACCACGGCTTTTTGCGCGGCCGTCTGGTTCACGAAAATTAATTCCTTTGCTTTTATGTAAGATTCAAACGAGTCGTAGCGATCCAGATGATCTTTCGAGACATTTGTCATAATGGCGATCTCCGGGCCTGTGGTGATGTGGCCGAGACTCTCCAAGAGCCACGAAGACATCTCAAGCGCAACAGGCACCGGCTTCGGGTCCTCGAGCATCCAATCCAAATCCTCGAGCGGCGAATGCATAATATTGCCGGCAACTACGGCTTTCGGGTGCAGATGCTTCAGCATCTCTCCGAGAAGCGCGGTGGTCGTGGACTTGCCGCGCGTGCCGGTAACAGCGTAAATCGGATGCGGATACAAATGAAAAAAGAGCGACACATCGCTTTCGACGCGCACATCATTCTGTTCAGCGAGCTTTACATACGCCGACTCCTTCGGAACATCCGGATTCTTCACGACCAACTGGACATTCACAAAATCATCCTCACGATGCTGACCGAGCGCGAACACCGGCGCGTAAATCGTCCGATCCGGAAACTGCTTGCGGTATGTCTCATACCATTCCATCACCAAATCCACAGAGGACTTGAGATCGGCTTCGGTCTTCAGATCAGTCACAACGATCTGGGCGCCGTGGCGCAAAAGCCACTTGGCGGCTCCAATGCCGCTTCCCTGTTTGAACCGGCCAAGGCCCATCACGGTTACGACTGCGTCTTGGATTTGGGAGATGTTTTTGAGGTCGAGCATAGAAGATTTATCCCATGAGCAAAATCTATTCCCCGAGCCTGTCGAGGGGATCGAATTTTTAAAATCATTCCCATTTTCCCCATTCGCGAGAAATCAACTTTTGTTTTTTTATTCGAGACCAACTTTTTAACTGAAGTTCTCGTCTCCTAGCAAGTTCCAAATCTTCATACTCTTGGGACCTCTGCAAAAGTCGCTTCCGGCCTGAAATGGACTTTTGCAGAGATCCATCTTCTAAATAGACGACAGCCTTGGCTGGATGTTTTTTGTATATTCCGCGCCGATGCCGGAAAGATGTTGTGCAAATCGATTGTCTGGAGACCATGTCATGCCAGTGTAATATGTTCCATCCAGACATTCAAGAATGTAGACATCCCATTTCCACGACATCCATTCTGTGGATATCGCGCCCCTCGACAGGCTCGGGGAATAAAATTTTTAAAACTTTCCGACGAGACGAGCGAGCCGGACGAGCGCCATCCCATAAGCCACCTGAAACCCCATTTTGATATATTCCCCCAGCGCTCGTCTCATTCCGACTTTCTGATATTTGCGCCGTATGGAAAGTCCGGGGAGTACGACAGAGCCATAATCCTCCCCCCGACTCCGACAGGAATAATTCAGAACGGATTCTACCATAAATCGGCCGAGAAATCTGCGATGGACGCGCTCAAAAACTTCGCGCTTCATTGCTCGCTCGCCGCCGATCAAAGGAAGATGGCGCATGAGGCCGACCAAAAATCCGCGATCCCGCAACCCGACATTCATTGCGCGCGCTCCGGAAAGCACCGGCAAAAGCAGGCGCTCAATGTGATCCGCAGTGAGCCCGCGCAAATCCGCGTCTAAAAAAAGAACGACTGGCGCTTGCGTTGCGACAACGCCCGATGTCATTGCTGATCCTTTCCCTTGATTCTCCGGAAACGCCAAAGTAATAGCGCCCGCTTGTTCGGCGCGAGCCACTGTCTTATCTGTTGAACCGTCGGAAACAACAATTACTTCGTCCACGAGCGGCGACAGCGCGGCCACGCGAACAACATCTGCGACAGTCAATTCCTCATTGTATGCAGGGATAATGGCCGCGACGCTAGGGCGATTCGTCATAAAACTCACAGTGTAGGGGGTCAGGTCTTGGGATGTGAATTCACATCCCAAGACCTGACCCCCAATCCCAATCCTCACTTTCTCAAACTCAACTCATACCGCATCTGCTCGAGCTGACGAAGATTCTTTTTCGCCTGATCAAACTTTGTGCGCAGATAGCCGGTCAAGTCCATTGTGTAAAGAAACTCTATGACCATCTCGACCGTCGCGTAAGCTTGTTCGACCGCATCTCGATTTCCTTTTGTCGCCTCCCTAAGCGCGTGTCGCGCGATTTCGCCGGTCGCGTCGCAAAGCCCGCCGAGAAAAACAGCGGGACTGCATTCACAGATGTTCGTTTCTGAAGACCGAGGCGTTGCTTTTTCGCCGAGGCCGGCGATGAGTCCGGACCAAGAAAAAGCAATGCCTCGGTCTTCATTTTTCACCTCAAGCATCCCTGACTCCAAATATCCGCCAAAAAGTTGAGCTTCGGCGTATTCCTCAAGCGCCGCGTGAAACGCACCCTCTTGATCTTCATCCAAAAATTTATTTGTGAGTTCCTCACAGGAAGAAAGGATCTCTGACACTTGTGCGAGAAGAGCCTTACCGTTGGCAAGATCCACTCGATGGAACGCGAAAATAGCCCGCTTGGAGAGATGAAGCGCGTCGTTTGACTTGGCAATCACTTCGCGCCGCGCTTGCGCCGCGGCTACATAACGTTTGGCGATTTTCTCAAAAATGACAGGTTGTTTCATAACTATTTCTCACTTCCTAACATCAAAACGAATTCTTCTCGAGAAAGTTCAGCTTGCTTCAAAATCGAAGCGATGATTGATGACGGCAGATCAAAGCGCGAATGACACGGAATCGTCAAACGAAGATGCAATTTTATTTCATGTCGAAGCTGTACATGGCTTCCAGTTTGATGATGCACATAAAAACCGACACGAATGAAGATCCTGATCAGCTTCCTCGGCTTCATTGCCAGCAATTTACTCATAATCAAACGCTGACAACCAGACGCTCTCGCAAAAGACTTTTTTCAGTCGGAATTCGCTTGCGATCTTTTTTGAGCGACTTGATGTGACAGATCATCGCATCTTGCGCCATCTCCTTAGCCTCTTTCAACGAACGGCCGAATGTCACGAGACCTTGCAGCGAAGGGACTGTCGCCTGAAATCCTCCTTTTACCGGTTCAAACATCACAGTATAGGAATATTCTTTAGTTGACTGCGCTGTTTTTTTCATAAAATATTTTATCCAATCAAAAACATCATGCCATAAAAACTTCCTTTTGTAAACTAAAGCCCTAACGCCCCAAAAAACAAAACAGGGGCTCGACAAACCCCTATTTTGCTTCTTTCCTATGGTGTCTAGACTCTATCGCCGCGGATATAGGAGGCCGCGACGTTAAGTCTTAAAATGATTGTAAGCTGAAGAGCGCGTCTTCCATCGCAGTCACTTGCGACTCTACGGCTTTGGCCTGCCATCCGGCGGCCGTGCTTGTTTCAATAAACCGAGCCTGAATCTTATTTGCTGTCTGCCCTGCGGCCGTCACTTCGCGGCGACCCGTGGCAGTGATGTACCACACCTTCCCATCCGCGCCCTTCACAATGGAGCCTGTCGGCCATGACGCGGTCAAATCTGTGGAAGAAATATCACTGCCGACCGTAAACTTCGTGAAATATGTCGGCTCGATGTCAATGATATTCTTGTTCCAATCAGACCCGCCAAGGATTTTCGCCGTAGCTTCATCTTTGATCCAACGCAACGAATATCCGCTCGGCTCCACGAGATATGTCTTCGGATCGCTCTGAATCTTTACCCAGTGCGTGCCCGGACGCGAGAGCATCGGCTTGCCCAGAGAAACGCTCGCGAGAAGCGTCGGGCTGATGGATTTCACTCCGGAGAAATCCGGAAACCATGTTTTGAAGAGGGTTTCGCTTGGAAACGGATGCCGCTTTGCGTCAAGACCGATGTAATACACGGTTGAAACTGCCGGATCCGTTGACTTTATCAGTGTATCAACAGGATATGCGGTTGGCAGCGCGGCATTTGCGGTCGCGCGCGGGAGAGCCGCGCTTGTCGTTGTTGTGACTGGAGTCGGAGCCGCGACCACCGGAAGCGCGGAAGCGAGAGCGATCGTGAAATCCGCATCGCTTGTATCTGTCATAGCGCCAGTCGAACCGCCGCCTGAATCTCGACACATAACTTTCACACGCCCTTTTGTCGTGGCTGTGTTTGGAACGATCCATGAATGGCTCCCGTCGTTCGCTGTTCCGGACACAATGGAGCCGTAAGTCAATCCGCTGTCAACCGAATAATACAAATTGCAATCCGTAATGCCGGTACCGGCCGATGTCCATGTGATATTCGTGACTGTTCCGCCGGTAAGCGAACCGCCGCCGTTCGGGGCTGTAAGAGAGCAGGATGTCGTAACGACTGTTACGCCACCGCCACCGCCACCACCACCGCCTGAACCGTAACTGCAAGTTGTGGTCGTTAATGCCGGAGTGATGACAACTGTCTGGTCGCCTGTAATCTGCAACCGCGGTTTGCCGCCAGACATATAGCAATGCAGGCCTTTGTTGTTATTGGGGTTGTTTTGGTTCGTCATCTCAATCGTGAACGTGTCGCCGGTATCCACATCAACTTCTAATGTTGTATCGCCCGTAATCACGCTCGACGCTGTTGAACCTGCGACGATGATAAAGGAGATTGAGCCGAGCGTAATGGTCGTGTCGTCGCTATACGTGACCAAGGCTGTAGCAGACGCGACTCCCGGGAGGACGGCCGAGCCCAAGAGCCCGGCCATCGCGACCCACGAAGCCACCCTCGCCCGAACTCCCCACTGACCTTTGAGGTTTTTCATATGCATGTGGGAGATTTAAGAGTGAGGAATGAGTTAGTCAGCACAGAAACTTACACAAGTCGCGGTTCCGCTTGCTGTTATCAAACATTGAATAAAATCTCCATTGTCTTCGCAAGAAGCTCCGGGACCAGCTTGTAGATTTGTCACATTTACCCCGGCTCCAGTAGTTACTGTTAATGCGTTTGTAACATGGCCTGAGGTAATAGCGAAAGAGAGATAACGACCAATGTCACCAGCGTCAAGGGCCTCGTCCAAGTCATAATCTACCGCACCTGCGCTTACATCAACAGACCAATAGCTTGCGGCTTGCATTTCTGCTTTAGTGATATCTCCTGTCGCGTGTGTTGAATTTGTCACTCGGTATGCGTCCGCGGCAACGAAGGTCGAGAACGTGCCGCTTGTGCCGCCGGTGATTGCCCCATCGAGCGTGATCGCTCCAATACCTGTCATAGCGCCTGTTGTTGAAATTTCCCAATCAGAGGAAAAAATTGCAACTGTCGCAGCATTTGTTCCAGTCGCAACATCACCAACTGTCAATGCGGTCGTCGCATTCACATTCCAGCTTGTCCCTATAATCGGATTGGGGCCGACATTGACGGCATTGACGATGTTGTCCGCCGACACATCAAGGGCGTCAGTCACCCCTGTGTCTATTCCGCTTGAGGAGACAATGATAGCGTCCGTCATCGTTGAAGCAGTGGTCTCGGCGTTGTTGATCTTGATGGCACTATCCATAATCGTGTTCGCTGTGCCGTTTTCCCAGATGATCACTAAACCATCAAAAGTATCTCCAGCGTCTCCGGATTCAGAAGTCAAGTCAAGACGCAAGACGTCAAAGTTGTCTGTTGCGTTTACATCATCGGTCTGGTTTGCATCAATAGTCAGGAAGTTGGCGTCGCCTGCGGTATGGGTTGGGGTAAGCGTAAGGGTAATGCCGTCTGCCGCGGTAAAGGCGGTGTCAGCATCAATGGCAGAAGAATCGGAAATGTTGGCGAAGGTGATGGTGTCGTTCAAGATTTCCGCTGTTCCGATGCTTTGCGCCGGCAACACGACATCTGTGCCGTCCCCAGTGTCATCGGTGGTGAAGGTGATGGAATCAACGGTGCTGTGGCCAATGATTATAGCTTCAGTGCCATTGGTAGTCGCAATGTTCAAGTAATCTAATCCTCCTGTGGCATCTTCAATCACCGCGAAAGCTGCAGTGTTGTCCGGAATCTCAATCTCGCCGCCTGCAAGCGTCAAATCTCCATCGCTAATCAACACATCGCCTAGAGTTAACGTCAGGGCGGCTGTGCCTTCGGCAGAGCCGGCAATGATGGTTGCTCCTGTGGTTGCCGCGACGTCAAATCCATCAAAGTTAATTACTGCGGTTGTTCCGAGAATGATATTTGGCCCAACATTGATGGCGGTGGTAATCTCGGCGTCTGAAACATTCAGGGCCGTTGCAATGGAATCAGCCGTAGTGGCGCGAATGAGAATGGCGTCGGTCATGTCAATATCTGTTGCCTGCAGGTTCTCAATAAGCAGGCCTGCGGTTACTACCTGGGCGCCTGCGTCCTGCGCCACAATCCCCATGCCATAGGTTACCCCCGTAGCATGGTTAACGGTGAGACCCACATAGTTACCGTAAACGGTTGCAATTTCAGCTGCGTCAATATCAACCGTGACATCGTTCTTCAAGGAATAGTATGTATTGGCTGCTGCCGCATCTCCAACCTGGAAATCCAAGCTTGCCCCGATGGCGCTTGCGGTAATGGTGTCAACATCAATGTTAAGCACACCTTCCGTAAGGGTCGTGTCGGTGGTTGCGGCGTCTATCGCGATATTCTCGGTAGCTCCGAAGGTATAAGTCTGGTCTCCTGTCCATGAGTTGTCGGAACCAGTGCTTGGAGAAATTGCAGATGGAGCACCGACGGCATCGCCTATATAAAGAGTGTCGTTGTCTGAATCCCAACAGATTTGACCTTCTGTAACTCCAAGAGCGCAGTCTTGACTTATCGGAATGATCAATCCATTATTGACAACTGCTGCTGTGGTATTGGTGGCAGCGGAGAGGTTCACAAGACTCCCGACCTTCGCTGTCGCGTTCAAAATCGTTGTCGCACTTCCGATCGCAATCGTGCGTGTCCCGCCGGTTCCGATATTCACGCCGGCTTGATCTGAAGCCGCGTCTGTCGATGTTCCAAGGTTGAGAGTGCCCGCATCAAGAGCGTCAATGGTAACCCCTGTTGCCGCTCCGTCAATGTCAACGGAAATGGCATTCAAGTCAAGAATTGTTGAAGCCGCGTTTCCGATCGTGATCGTACGCGCTGTTGCGCTCGTACCAATGTTGACTGCGGAGGTATCACTCGCCGTGACAATAGATGCGCCAATATCAATCGATGAAGCATCCAGAGCATCAATCGTTGTATTACCGGCCGAAGAAAGGATCAATATTCCGGATGTGGCCGTTGAAAGCGTCAAGTCGCCCGAGGTCGCCGTGACATTCGAGGCGCCTGTGCCATCAATGGAGAAAGTGGTGGTCGCCAACATGTCATAGCTACCAGTAACATCAATGTCGAGGTTTGCTCCTGCGTTAAGATCAACAAGACCAGCACTGGTCAAATCAAGTTCGCCTGATGTAATCGTTGAAATGACAAGGTCACCTGAAGTCGTGGAAACGTTGGAGGCGCCTGTGCCGTCAATCGAGAACACGCCGGCAGAAAGCATGTCAAATGCATCAGCTGACACGAGCAAGAGGTCGCCGGCCGTGCCAGTCGTGCCAATCGTCAAATCTTCCGTATCAGCGCTCGCGACAACAGAAATGTTCGAAGCCGCTGTTGCACTTGTTACATCCAACGAAAGGAATGTTACGACATCTAATGTTGCGCCAAGTGTGGCGTCCAAATCTAAACCTCCGCCAGTGGCAGTGAGGTTAATACCGTCTGCTGTAGCCAAGTTGGAAGTAAGCGTAATTCCTCCGGCGCTTGAGGTAAGGCCAATCGCGGCCGGGTCTGTGCCTTGCGTATTCGTCACGACAATCGTTTCCGATGTTCCGCCGTTTGTCAAAAGATAAATAGCGCTAGCCGCA
>CAZPPQ010000011.1:22249-26031 GCA_964588505.1 uncultured Gammaproteobacteria bacterium
TTTTCTGTTGATAAAAAATTGATTGAACCGCCTGTGTTGGTAAGAGAAATGTCCTCTCCAGCCGCGCCGGTTGTTGAGATGTCAATGTCCTCATTTGACGTAATGTCAATTCCGCCGCCCGCTACAGAGGCGTTCAAAACGATTGCATCTGTTATAGCTTCTGTCGCAGTGATGTTAATAGAACCGCCTGTATTAAGCAGGCTGATATCCTCTCCAGCCGCACCGGTTGTTGAGATGTCAATGTCGTTTTGCGAGGTGATGTCAATGCCTCCAAGCGCTGTTGAGGCGTTCAAAACGATTGCATCAACCACCGCTTCTGTCGCGACAAGGCTGATCGAGCCGCCTGTGTTGGTAATGACAATGTCTTCTCCTGCCGCTCCTACCGCGTCAATCGCGATGCCATCATCGGCGTCAATATCAAGACCTCCAGCCGTAGCGTTCATTTTGACGGCGTCAACGCCAGTCCCTGTCGAGGAAAGAATTAAACTTGAATCAGTCGCTCCGGTAACTCCAACAGTCAGGTCATCGGCCGCACCGTCCGATGCCAGCGTCCAACTCGACGCGGCTCCAGTAGCCGTAATCGTAAGGGCGGCGGTACCTACCACCGAAGAGGTTGCGACCGTCACTGCCGCTTGGGCAGCGCCGACCACTAAGAGAAGCGCGAGCGAGGCTGTTGCCAGACCACGCAAGAACTTCCCTCGAGAAAGGATTTCTTTCATAGGAAAGAAGAAGATTAAGAATTTCTTAAATTAGTTGTCCTCATTATAGCGCAAATGCAAGAAAAGTGGGGCAAGGGAGTTATCCACAGAAAAAAAGCAATGAAAAAACAGGAAAATGTTTCCCTGCTTTTCTTAAAGCCCAAGCTTTTTGGCGTTTTCGCGGCGGCGGACATTCATATCGAGAAATGTCTTGCGGACGCGGATGTTTTTCGGCGTAACCTCGACCAATTCATCATCGCCGATATATTCAAGCGCGGCCTCGAGATTCATATCGCGCGGCGCGTCTAAAGGCGGCGCGCCGCCGTCCCCCTTGCTCCGCATATTCGACAACTTCTTTTCTTTGCACGGATTGACTTCGATGTCCTCGACGCGCGCGTGCTGTCCCACGACTTGTCCGACATAAACTTCTACACCCGATGAAACAAAAAGAACACCGCGCTCCTGCAAACTCGCAAGCGCGTAATTCATCACAGTTCCATTTTCCATTGAAATGAGTGAGCCATGATCGTTTGCTGTAATCTCCCCGGCCTGCGGACGATATCCTAGCAAGAGTGTGTTCAAAATACCGAGACCTTTCGTGTCAGTCAAAAATTCATTTCGATATCCGATGAGTCCGCGCGTCGGGATTTCAAATTCCAAAAACGCGGTTCCGTTGCCAACCTTCATATCTTTCATCTCCCCGCGCCGCTTGCCAATCTTTTCAATCACTAATCCTGTATTGATTTCCGGACATTCGATAAACACCTGCTCCCAGGGCTCCATCACTTCGCTCCCTTCCTTTTTATAGATGACCTGCGGCCGAGAAACCTGCATTTCATATCCTTCGCGGCGCATTTTCTCAATCAAAATAGCCAGATGCAGCTCGCCGCGGCCAGAAACAACAGACATGGCTTCGCTTGCCCCTGGCTCGACGCGAAGCGCCACATCATTCTGTAATTCGCGCTCCAAACGCTCCTTTATCTGGCGGGATGTAGAAAACTGCCCTTCCTTTCCGGCAAACGGGGATGTGTTCACGCCGAAGGTCATCTTGACCGTCGGCTCTTCGATTTTGGTAACCGGAAGCGCGATCGGCTCGGTCGCGTCCGCAATCGTCTCGCCGATTTGAATATCCTCGACGCCAGCGACCGCCAGCACATCGCCAGCGGAAACTTCATCAACATCAACGCGCGTCAGCCCGTCAAAAATTTGGAGCGCCGTCACTTTCGTCTGATCAATCTTTCCGTCGCGGTTGATGTGCGCCACGGTTTGGCCCTTTGAAATTTTTCCGTTCATCACGCGGCCGATCGCGACGCGGCCCTTGTAATTATCGTACTGCACATTGATGACCGAAACCTGCAACGACCTCGACGCGTCGCCGGTCGGAACCGGAACCACATCCACGACCGCATCAAGCAGAGGCGCAATGTCTTTTTTTTCTTCCGCGACCATCGCGGCGGTTTTCGCCAGGTCCGGATTCGCGACTCCGTTAATCGCGGACGCGTACAGCACCGGAAAATTCGTCTGCTCGTCCGTGGCACCGAGCTCCACGAACAAATCGAAAGTGTGATTCAGTACCCATTCCGGCCGCGCGTCTTTTTTATCAATCTTGTTGATGACCACGATAATTTTATGGCCGGCCGCGATCGCTTTTTTCAAAACGAATTTCGTCTGCGGCATCGGGCCTTCCTTTGCATCAACCAAAAGCAAACATCCGTCAACGAGATTCATAATGCGCTCCACTTCCCCGCCGAAGTCCGCGTGCCCGGGCGTGTCCACAATGTTGATCTTCTTTCCCTTCCAAACAATGGAAGCGTTTTTGGAAAAAATGGTGATGCCGCGCTCGCGCTCGATGTCGTTGCTGTCCATAATCGTCGTCCCCATCGCGTCAGGATCGCGGAACGTGTTGGACTGCTTCAAAAGCGAATCAACCAAGGTTGTCTTGCCATGGTCAACGTGGGCGATAATCGCGATGTTTCTGATGTCCTCGCGCGCGAATGTCATAAAGTGAGCGAATAGTAGATGTTTTTTGAGATTGTGTCAACCTACTAAATCCCTAACGCTCTAAAACAAAACCGCGGAGTGAACCCCCGCGGCAGTAGAATCGTGAAACTGTCAGCCGATCTCCTGTGACAGATCGGCAAGCTGTAACGCAAGCCTTTCTTTCAAACTCTTTTCAACCTGACGGATGCGTTCCCTGGATATTCCAATCTGTTCTCCGATTTGTCCCAATGTCCATCGTTCATCCTTGTCCGCAAGAAGCCGATGAAGTAAAATAAGCCGCTCGCGTTCATCCAGTCTTGCCTCGATCCGCCACACGCGCTCGCGCAAGAGCCGCTGATCTTCCAGACTGATAACTTGCGCATCCGGAAGCGGTTCCATGTTCTCCAATAGGTCTTGATACGTCAGGCTATCCAGAGAAGCATCATCCACTGGACGGTTCAACGACAGGTCGCGGTTGTTGATCCGCGAGGCCATTTCTTCGACTTCCGACGGTTTGACTTTCATCTCGCGCGCAAGACTTTCGGCGCAGACATAACCCTGATAATTGCGGTCGCGTTTCGCGATTTCTTTTTGCGCGCGCCGCAAAGAAAAAAAGATTTTTCGTTGCGCTTGAGTGGTGCCGATCTTCACAAGGCTCCATTGATCAACGACGAACCTCAACTGATACGCCCGGATCCACCAAACCGCGTACGAAATGAGACGGATGTGGCGATCCGGATCGAAATTTTCCACTGCTCTCACCAGCCCAATATTACCCTCCTGAATAAGGTCAATTATACTCAAGCCATATCCCTGAAATTCGAGCGCGATTTTCACAACAAAACGGAGATTCGAAGTGATCAGTCTTTCACGCGCTTTCTTGTCTCCGCGATCTCGAAACGCCCGCGCCAATCTTTGTTCTTCTTCTCGTGAAAGTGGCGAGTATTGCCGTATGGAATCAAAATAGTCGCAAAAAGTCTTGTCATTCATTTCTTTTCGCGGCAAAGACATCTGTGCCTCCTTTTGGAATCGGTTAAAAAGACGGGGAATGGTGGGTTCGGAGGGGATCGGACCCTCGACCTTGGGCTTAAAAGGCCCCTGCTC
>CAZPPQ010000012.1:0-1316 GCA_964588505.1 uncultured Gammaproteobacteria bacterium
GGCATAGCAGGGCTATTCTACCGATGTCGCCGGCAATCCGCAATCTCGCCGTCCAAAGGGCTTTTTTGCACCATCGCACGCCGCAACGTAATTGTATTTCCATGTTTGAGTAAGCCGATGTATGAAGCGAGCGACGCGCTGGAAGTTCCGCCACCTATCACCTTCAGCATCCTTCGCTTTGTCGCTGTCCGCAATACGCGGTGATCAAAAAAATGAACCCATCCGAGAAAATCCACGCCCGATGCCACCGTCCGAATCTCGACCTTCTTCGGATGCAGTCGCAAGCCTAGTGCACACCGCAGAAAATCATCCACCATCGGCAACAGGCGTTCAAGATACCGGCGTTCGTCCGAAAAAATGACGAAATCGTCCGCATAACGGATATAATGTCTCGCGTGAAGCCGATGCTTCACAAACTGGTCAAGAGCATCCATGTACGCGTTCGCAAAAAGTTGCGAAGTGAGATTCCCGAGCGGCAAGCCGATGCCGGAAGTCCCGGACGAAAAACTTCCGAGAATGATCCAGAGCAGACGGACGATGCGCTTGTCGGTAATGCGCCGGTCGAGCGTTTCGAGCAGGATGCGCTGATCGACGGAAGCGAAAAACTTTCGGATGTCACATTTCAAAACCCAGACCGTCCGCCGATGATTTTTCGAAACCCGGCGAGCCATCCGGCCGAACCGGTCAAGGGCTTTGTGCGTCCCCTTCCCGATGCGACAAGAAAATGAATCGGCGATAAACGTGCGATCAAAAAACGGATATAATTTCCGATACAATGCGCGGTGAAGCACCCGATCCGCCACGGACGCCTTGTGGATACGGCGCGTTTTTGGATCAGAAACCGTGAATGCGACGTAAGCCGCATGGTGATACGTTTCCGTTTTCAGGCGTTCGTAAAGCGAAAACAAATTATGCATCAGATCTTGTTCAAACTCCTGCACATCCGTTCGTGAGCGTTTTCCCTTCACGAATTCCTGCCACGCTTCCAATAAATTCTCCATCGAAATCATTTCATCATAACTATGCTCGAACAAAATTCCGTCCATATTTTTCCAGTAAGCCCCCCCGAAGCTGCTGCCAGTGCTCCAAAAGCTGAAGAGCGCCTATTTGTCGTGGTTTGAATATTATCGGACAATCCCGAAATCGCACCGCTTCACGCTCGGCCTGCGAATAGACGGCCTGTTCATTGACTGCATTGAATCCATTTGTGTCGCGAGTTTCACTTGCCAGACGGAAAAACTGCCGTACGTGAAATTGGCAATCAGGAAACTTGACACGGCAAAAATCCTCCTGCTCGTGCTGTGGGAGACGAAATC
>CAZPPQ010000012.1:1416-22690 GCA_964588505.1 uncultured Gammaproteobacteria bacterium
TCAGGAAACTTGACACGGCAAAAATCCTCCTGCTCGTGCTGTGGGAGACGAAATCTCTCGACAACAGAAAATACATCGCCTTGTCGGAAAAAATCGAAGAAGTCGGCCGTATGCTCGGCGGATGGAATGGACAACTTGTGAAGCAAAACTCTCCGAATCTAACGACCGGAGAGAAATGAAACGGGTTGCTGCGGAGAAACACCCAACGGTTGTCGGCGTTCCAGACATTGTCGGGGTGGCCGTTGTTGGTGTTGAGCCAACAACCATCGTCATCGTGTTCGACATTGAACACGTTGAGATCGTGGTCGGAATCCGTATTTATGCAAAGAGCCGTCTGTAACACCGTCCGTCGAATACTCTTCGGACTGAATCGAATTCGCGATCTAAAATCGCCTAGCCGATTGCACCAAGCAATTTCATTTTTTAAGCAGGTTCGCGCGTCCTCTGCGCCAAACCGTAGCCGGGCGCATTCTCAACACGCGGATGCTGGATTCGGCAGCGGGAAACCGTGATCGCCCGCATATTCGCCTACTACCGCAGCATATTATATCAGACAAAATGAAAACCCCCGCCGTCCTTCCCGAAAACTGGGTTGGACGGACGGGGGTGAAGTTCAAAGGGCTAAGGGTCTAAGGGCTAAGACCAACCAAGGGTCAAAGTCCTGAGTGCTACTGCTTGCTGCGGAGAAACACCCAACGGAAGTCGGCGTACCAGACACCGTCGGGGTGGCCGTAGCCGGTGTCGAGCCAACAACCATCGTCATCGTGTACGACACTGAACACGTAGAGAACGTGGTCGGAAACCGCAATGGGTTCCATGGCGATGAGTAGCCACTCGCCGCTCGGCTGGTCGTCGTACTGCAACCGGAGCTGGAGACCAACCTCTGCCGGACACTTGGAGAGGCCGTGAGCCGCGGCCGCGGTGAACATCTGGGTAGTGGTGTAATTCCCCTCCAGACCAACGTCATGGCTGGTGACGACAACCAGTTCTACCTCCTCCATCTTCTTGGCGAGTGTTACCTTCTTCGCGATGTCACGCGCCCAGTCGCTGATCTTGAAGCCCTTCGCTGAGATGGCTTCGACGAGCGACTTGACCGAATTGTGCGTGCCGAGCTTGATGGTGCGCCAGGTCGGGAACTTCGGGAACTGCAGCCACGGATTCTCCTTGCGGAGGAACCGCTTGAAAGCCGCGAGCCACATCTCGCCGTCCTTGCTTGTGAGCTTCTCGAACAGATCGTTGATCAGTCCGGCCACGCCGACCAGAGTGATGCCGCCGAGCATGCCTTCCGACATGGTCAGCCTCCTTGTTTTTGCGACGCACGCGTCGCATTTGGGTTCTGCCGCTCGCCCACCACGGGCTGGCGCTGGCCGGAATTGGCCTTTGCCGCAGCGAGAAATGGCCAGGATTGGCCACTTTTCGCCACAGCAAAAACAACAAAACAGGATACCACAAAATTACGGTTTCGTCAGGGCCGCAGACGCTGGACGTCGCGCGGGAAAATCGTGGCCTCCTTGATGTTCGGAAGCTGGAGCACGTTTTGCGTGAGGCGCTGAAGGCCGATGCCGAATCCGCCTTCGGGTGGGATGCCGTACTTGTGCATCATCAGATAATCGCCGAAATCCGCCGGATTCAGCCCCTTGTCCTTAAGTCTCTGAACCTGCTCATCATACCGATTGATACGCATGCCTCCGGACGTGATTTCGCTCCCGAATCCGATCAAATCAAACGTGAGCGTGTTCTCCGGATCTTTCGGATCCACCTTCGCATAAAACGGTCGTTTGGAGGGCGGCCAATCTGTAACAAACACAAATCCGGATCCAAAATGCTTTGGCGCCCACACAGTCGACAGCCATTTTTCTGCGGCCGGAGACAAATCAGGCTCTTTTGTCTCATCAACTCCACCCTCGTCGCGGTACGCGGCAAGCGCGGCCTTTAGCGTGAGGCGCGGAAATTTTTCTCCAAGCGGCGGCAATGTAACGACAAGGAGTTCGATCTCTGTTGCACATTCGCGCTCCACAGTCGCAAACATTTCCCGAATCACGGCTTCTTCAACCTCCATCAATTCTTCCATCTCCTCCACAAAACCCATCTCAAACTCAAGCTGATTAAACTCGGTCAAATGGCGCGATGTGCCGAATTTCTCGGCGCGGAACGAATACGACAATCCGTACACGCCTTCATAAACGCCCATTGTAATCTGTTTGTGAAGCTGGGCGGATTGGCTTAATGTTGCCTCGCGGCCGTAATAGTCAAGCGTGAAAAACTCGGCTCCTCCTTCGGACGCGGCGCCGCCAAGAACCGGAAAAAAGATTTCCGTGAATCCTTGACGCTCCATATACGAACGGTAACCGCGCACTAACGCGGCCTGCACGCGAAAAATCGCGCGCTGTTTCGGATGGCGCAATGTGACGACGCGGTTGTCGAGCAAAGTGTCGAGGTTTACGTCGAGGTCGCGATTGTTGATTTCAACCGGCGGCGTATCCAAAACCGGAGACAGGATTTCCATGGATTCGACCTGAACCTCGACCTCGTTCGCATCCTTGTCTTTGCTTTGCTTCTTAACCACCTTACCCGAGAGCTTCAAAACCGTTTCCACTTGCATTCCACGGAGCTGTTCGGTCTGCTCCGGGCTCAAAACTGCTTGAACCAACCCGCTCCGGTCGCGAATAATGGCAAACCCGAAATTTTTCATGTCGCGCAGGCGATGAAGCCATCCGGCGATCGTGACTGTTTCTCCCATCTTAGACGGAAGATCGGAAATAAGTGTGCGAGATTTCATAGGGAATTACAGATGAAAAAATCATCGATGTCCAATCCAGCGTCGCTGGTGATGGGAATAGCGCCCAGAAATGATCGGGCAGGAAACCCAATATCCTTTTTGCGAATCTTCCTGCACGATCACTGGGAACTGCCGGCCACGAAAATCAAGACTTTTTGTCATTTTTTTCTTCATATTTGTATCTTGGAGTCAGAGATTTAACGCAACGGATATGCATACAGCACCCTGAAATCGTATCAAAAAAATGACGTATCGTCAATAGGAATCGCCCGGAAACCACCAATGATATTCCTTGCGAAGCATCCGTCGAAGATCAATTTCATTCGGCTCGACGACCTTCGCTAGAATGCGCCGACCCTTTTGTCTTGCGATCTGGCCGACCGTCAAATCGATCACGAACCGCGGCAATTCATCTTTCAATAATTCGCCCAACCGCGATAGAATTTTTTCCCGGTACTTTCGAAACAAATCTAATGCATCTTCAGGATAATATCTCTCCTGCGACAGACGAGACGATTCATGCATATCATTTCAAAGCGCAAGATTTTTCCACAGAAAGAAAGGAATACTGTAACGAGATGTTGGAAAAATTTTCGATGATCCACTTTGTGCCGGGAATGAACAAAATCGGATCCCCTTTTGAAACAGCGATCGTAAACTCTCGACCTTGTTTTCCCGACGAATCGACAAACGAAACCGTTCCCTGCCCTTCTGTAAAATAGAGGGAAACGTACCGCTTCCCTGGAACAACGGTCTGCGACTTTGACGCGCCAACTTGGTAACGAGCCGCCACGAACTGCTTTGAATCATGAAGCGTTGTTTCCTCGCCAAACTCAACTTTCTTTGGACGGATCAGGCTTCGCTTAGACAAATCTTCAACGGAGACAAGAGAGGATGATTCTGGAAATTCCATTTTGTCCAACGCGCGACGCACAAACGCCTTTGAAAACTTTTTCGGGATCGGTTTCCCGGCATTTTGGTCGTGCAGCCGCTCGACCATGTCCGTCGATGCCGTCGCGTATTCCTCCAAAACACAGCCGACGGCCGTATGGACAATTCCTGGCTTGTCGATTTTCACAATGTCCCCGACGCGAACCGGAATCTTGAAACGGTCGTACGCCGGATCTTTTTTCCCATCAAGCCAGTGCTGAAACTTTTTCTTTTCATATGCCAACTTCCAACCGTCTTCGCTCGAGACAAATGCGTATCCGCCCTCCGGCACCTCGAGAAAATGAAACAGTTCGACTTTTCCAGTGAGATGGTTCTGGAAACTAAAGCCCTCATCATGATTCAACAAAAAAATAGCATACCCGAGCGGTGAGCAAGCTTTGATCCCGTACGACTTATATTTCCGCAACAGGCCCATCTCCTTCTGCGCTTTCGCGACAGAAAAGGCAGAGGATGGGTCAGACCGATATCCCTCGGCAAGGTTGCGGACGACGGACTTGAAGTCCGCTTCCAGCTTCTCAAGCTCTGCGATCGGCAAATCGGCCTGCAAGGCTTTCGCAAGGCTTTGAAGCTCCTCTGTCAGTCCTATGGCAGGCGTACGCATATACTCGAACTGGCTAAATTTTACGGCGTCAAACGGTTGATCAAACGAGGAAAAGGAATGGTCTCTCGGACATGCTCAAGGCCGCAGACCCAGGCGACGATGCGCTCAAGGCCGTAGCCGAACCCGCTGTGCGGCACGGATCCATATTTGCGCGTGTCGAGATACCACTGAAACGCGGCGAGCGGCAAGCCGTGTTCTTGAATACGTTTTAATAATTCATCATAGCTATCTTCGCGCTGGCTACCGCCGATGATCTCGCCATAGCCCTCTGGCGCGAGCATATCCGCGTTCAACGCGTACGTCGGATCCGCAGGATCGCGTTTCATATAAAAAGCCTTCACGACCGCCGGATATTTTTCCACAAAAATCGGCCGGTCGTATTGCTTTGTCAAAATCGTCTCATCATCAGCCCCCAAATCATCCATATCTCCGATGTCGCTTCCTGCGGCGCGGAGCTTTGCAACCGCGTCTTTGTGCGTCATTCGAATAAATGGAGCTTGAATTTTCTCAAGTGGCGCCGAATCACGCTCCAAAATAACAAGCTCTTTACGATTTTTTTCCAAAACATCTTTGACGATGCGGCAAATCAATCCTTCCTGAATCTTCAAATTTTCTTCGTGCTCTACAAACGCGGCCTCGGCATCCATCATCCAAAACTCGGTGAGGTGTCGTCGTGTTTTGGATTTCTCGGCACGGAATACCGGACCGAAATCAAAACATCGGCCGACGCTCATAATCGCGGCCTCGAGGTATAGCTGGCCGGACTGGGACAAGTATGCGTTGCCCATATCGAAATATTCGACCGCAAACAGTTCTGTGGTCCCTTCGCACGCGCTTGGCGTCAAAATCGGGGAATCAATTTTGATGAACTTGTTTTCGTTCAAATACGCGAATGTTGCGTTGATGATTGTGTTGCGCACGCGCTGGATCGCCCACTGCCGCTCCGAGCGGAGCCACAAGTGGCGGTTGTCGAGCAAAAAATCCGGGCCGTGTTCTTTTTTGCCGATTGGATAATCGTCCGGCGCGAGCGAGATGATCTTGACACTTTTTCCGTCGAGCTCAAATCCGGACGGCGCGCGACTGTCCGATTTCACAACCCCTGTCACGATGACGGATGATTCGATGCGCAAAGTCTGCAGCGCGGCCCACTGGTCCTCGGGAAGTTCCTTGGCCGAGAAAACCACTTGGACCCGGCCCGTGCCATCGCGGAACTGCAAAAAGAAAATCTTGCCGCTCGAGCGGAAGTTGTAAGCCCATCCTTTCAGCTCGATTTCTTGGCCAACGCAAGCGCCGATTTCAGAGACGAATGTAGAAATCATAGACAAAATAAAAAACATCGAATACAGAGGTCAGTTTAGCAGAATCCCGAATCAGCGCAACAAAAAACCCTTGCTTTAATGGTCGAGTTATCTAACCTGACATTGTGAGGTTGTTCGTCAGAACGGCCGAAGCAATCTTACTGTGGGATTGCGTCCCGCCACTTCCCTTAGCTCTTTTTCCAATCCCCTTGCGTGAACCTGTTGGTGCCGTTCATATGCCAATCGTGCGGGTTGGATTGTTGGATCGCCTCCCACATCCGCTTGGCGGTCGCGGTGAACAGCATATCATGCACACGATAACGCATCATCCGAAATGTTTCCTTAAGACGGATGCCGTTCGCTTCCTGCTCCTGAATTTCCAGATCGCAATCAATATTGTCAGCGTCCTTCACAATCCGCGCTTCCAAACTCATCCGCGCCTCATACTCGGCGGCAAGCGCCAAAAAATCCTGCTCGAACGATGTGCCGACAAAGATATCTTTCACCGCGGAATCTTCGTCGCGTTTTGTATACATTCTGGAAAGATAATGCACGTCGCCAGTGCGGGATTCTGCAACATCATGCACAAGCGCCATCTGCATCGCCTTTGCCGCGTCGGCGCCTTCCTCTTTCGCAATCATAGCCGCAATCCATGCCACGCGAAAATGATGCTCGGAAAGGTTCGCAAAATCCTTGTTCAAAAATTGCCGCCAGACGCGCGGAATGTAGCGGATAGTTCCCATTTCGTAGAGAAACTCGAGATTGCGTTTGGTTGAGTCCATATTGAAAAAGCTTATAGCTTATAGGGATCTCTGCAAAAGTCCATTTCAGGATGAAAGCGAGGAATGTTTTCCGGATGCGAGGAAGGATTCCGGAAATGATATCGCCATATCATTGAGGAATCCTGACGACGCAGCCGGGAAACATAACCGCTTTCAGGCCGGAAGCGACTTTTGCAGAGGTCCCTATAGGTAATAGCTACCTATAAGCTAACACCTATAAGCTCTCGTTTCTTAGCACACCACATGCGGCGCGCAAGGAATTAACCGGAATAGTCGGAAAATGAGAGATTATCAGCGATTCGACGGCTTCATGAAATCCGAAAAGCGTATCGCTCGGCAGATGCGGGCGCGTCTGCGCTTCGAATGATTCCGAAAGTCCGAATCGCAGGAGCTTCAACACATTGTCCGGAAGTTCTTTGGCGGAAAACCACTGCTCCGAGCCATGAGCGACGCACACCTCGCACGCCACTCCGCCGCGCAGCGCGTGCCATCGATATTTTCCTGCCTGAATCGGCTTCTTGCAAGAAAGACATCGGTTTAATTCCGGACGATAACCGATAAGCGCAAGCAACTTCAATGCAAACGACCCAAGCAAAAATCCGGCGCGCTCCGGAGAAAACGCCGGGCTCTGATCAAGAAACGATAGCCACGCGACAAGCTCATCATATAAAATCGGATCAGCCTCGTGCGGCCGCGTGCCAATATCAACGAGATGCAACGCGCTCCGCGCGAGCACGAGACTTGAAAACTGCTCCCGTAATGCCGGAAATGTCTGAATCCGTTCGACTCCGGCAATAATATCATGCTGTTTTCCGCGCACGACCATAAGATCCAGCTCGGCCGGCATTTCGAGGTGAGGAGAGAGTTTCGCGAGCGGCTTGAACGCTCCGCGACCGACTGCTTCGAGCTTGCCGAACTCGTGTGTAAAAAACGAAAACCAGCGGTCCGCCTCGCGGTGGCCGCGCGAAGAAAGTGCGATGCCAGTTGCGTGGTAGATGAGGGACATAATGTAGGCGTTAGGCGTTAGGAAAAAACACTAAAACCCAAAGCCTAGAGCCTAAAGCCTATGTTTTAGGATCGATCAAAATACGCCTGTAAAATAATCATGGCCGCAAGCGCGTCCTCGTCTGCCTCGGCGCCTTCTTCGACTTGCAGACGCAAACTCTCGGCTGTCGTAAATGATTCATCCTCTTCAAAAACAGGAATAGAAACGCGCTTCGCAAGCTCGGCAATGAACGCGCGATTCCGTTCCAGTTGTTCCGAGCCGTGATGACTGCCGGTCGAAAGCGGCACGCCGACCACGACGGCTTCGATGCCCTCACTCTCCATTTTTTTCTTCAAAATTTCAAAAGTCTTTTCTCCTTCATTCGGAATAACTTCAAGAGGGAGCGCAACTTTTACAGCCGATTCCCCGAACGCCAATCCGATTTTCTTCTTGCCATAATCAATTCCGAGAATACGCATAGATTTTAGGCTCTAGGCTCTAGGGATTTAGGCTTTCATATTTTCTTTAACTCCCTAATTCCCTAACTCCCTAACACCTAAATTTATACTGGGAGCGGTGTCAAAATCTCTGTCCCTGCTTTCGTAATCGCCACTGTCATCTCGAAATGCGCGGCCGGAGATTTGTCAGCCATAATCACGGTCCAACCGTCGTCGGAAGTTTTCACACGATAATCCGGGCTCAAGCTGATCATCGGCTCAATGGCGATGCACAGCCCGTCGCGAATGTGAACCTTTGGCGCGTTCGAATCTGTGAAGTTCGGCACATGCGGTAATTCGTGAATCGCATGTCCGACGCCGTGGCCGACCAGCGCGCGAACGATGCCGAATCCGCGCGGCTTGATGACCGACTCCACCGCGTAACCGACATCGTGAATGTACCCGCCGACACGCACGACGCCCACGGCTTTTTCCAACGCCTCGCGCGTGGCTTCCATGAGTTCCCGCTTCTCTTTTGAAACTTTTCCAACAGGAACGGTGACGGCCATGTCAGTGCAGAGCCCTTTGAACCAGCAGCCGATGTCGAGACTCACGATATCGCCTTCCTGCAGGACGATCGGGCGATTACCCGCGCCGTGAACCAATTCATCGTTCACGGAAACGCACATCGCGCTCGGAAACGGCGGCTCGCCTGGATCGCCTGAATATCCTTTGAACGACGGCTCGCCGCCGCCGGCGCGGATCATGCGCTCGGCCTCGATATCAAGCTCAGCCATAGTGATCCCTGGCCGCACCAACGCAACCGCGGCCCCAAGGGCGCGGGAAAGCAAAGCGCCGCCTTCGCGCATAATGGCAATTTCCTCTGGAGTTTTTTTTAGCGCCACACTTATTCTTTTTTCAAAGCCAAATGATCGCACCCGCGATGAGACAATTTAAACGCTTTCATAATCCGCTCATGAACATCCATAATCTTCCCAACTCCATCCACATGCAATACGATCCCCTTTTTTTCAAATTCAGCGATGACGGGTTTGGTTTCGTTTTTGTAAATCCCCAGACGCTTTTTGGTGGCGAGTGGCGTATCATCAGACCGGCGGATCAGATTCCCTTCGTTACATTCATCACAACGATCCCCTTCCTTATGCCCATCACTCATATTGCAGACGTTCCCGCATCGGTCGCATGTAAGACGGTGCGAGAGACGCTCAATGGATTCCTTTTCGGGAACTTCGAGCACGATGACATGCGTTGGATAATCCGCCGTGAGCATCCGAAGTTGGAGCAAGTCGCGCGGAAACCCGTCGAGCACATAGCCGTTTTTTGCATCCGGTTTCTGAATACGGCGCTCAAGCATGATGTTTGCGTATTCCTCTGGAACCAATTCCCCTGCCTCAAGCGTCTTTTTTACCTTCAAACCGATTTCCGTCTGCTTCGCGACCTCGCTCCGCAAGAGCTGACCCATTGAGAATGTCGGGATCCCAAGCCGAACGGACAACTGTTTCGCCTGCGTGCCCTTTCCGCTCCCTTGAGGCCCCAAAATGAAAATTTTGTAGCTCATAAATATACAGACATCGCAGAAGTCGAAGCCGAATGACGGAACAGGTGGACATGATTTTGCAGAGATCTCAAAGATCTCTCTACATATCGTACTGGCGCATAGTCAGTTGCGCCTCGATCTGCTTTACAGTTTCGATCACCACGGAAACAACGATGAGAATTGATGTTCCGCCGATCACAATGTTTGCGTTTCCGGTCATTTGTTGAACAACAAGCGGAAGCACGGCAACAACCGCAAGAAAAATCGCTCCGGCAAGAAGAACGCGGTTCGTCACCCATCCGAGATACTCGGACGTCGGTTTCCCTGGCCTAATGCCAGGAATAAATCCTCCCTGCTTCTGCAAATTTTCCGCAACCGTGTCCGGATGAAAAATAACCGCGGCATAAAAATAGGTAAAAGCAAACACGAGCGCGAAATACAGCACGCCATAGAACAACTGGTTTTGCATAAGTTGAGAGATCCATACCGCCGCCTCACGCACAAATTCGGTTCTCGCGTTGATGAAGAATTGCGCGAACACACCCGGAACCAAAATGATGGAGATTGCGAAGATGATCGGAATCACGCCGCCTAAATTCAGTTTGATCGGCATATGCGAACTCACGGCGCCGGAAAGGCGCGCGCCGCGCACTTGCCTCGCGTACTGGATCGGCACATTCCGCTGGGCCTCGTTCATAATGACGATGCAGGCCACGGTTACAAGCACGACCGCAAAAAAGACGATCGTCGTGATCATCTGGCTTCGATCATACACGGACAAGGCCTGACTCAAAAACGTCGGAAGCCCTGCCACAATTCCGGCAAAAATGACGAGGGAAATCCCATTTCCGATCTTGCGCTCGGAAATCAGTTCTCCGATCCACATAAGAAACATTGTGCCGGCCGTCATGCTTAATATGGCAAGAAAAATGGCGAATGGGCTCATATTTTGCAAAATCTGCGCCTTCTGTTGTTCAAGCAAGAGAAGAATCGAATAAGCCTGAAGAACCGAAAGCGGCACCGTGAGCAAACGCGACCATTGGTTGATCTTTTGACGGCCGCGCTCCTCTTTTTGCATTTCTTCAAACTTCGGCACGATCATGCCAAGCAACTGAAAAATGATGGAAGCCGTGATGTACGGGCCGACACCGAGAGCCATAACCGAAAAACTTTTCAAAGCCCCGCCGGAAAAAATGTCGAGTAAACCGAAAAACTGGTTTCCTTGAAAAATTTTTGACAACGCGTCCGCATCAATCCCTGAAATCGGAATATGCGTCGTCAATCGAAACAAGACGACCATGGCGAGCACGAACAAAATGCTGTTCCGTACTTCTGTCGTTTTCCACACGCGCTCAAAAGAAATCATACGGTGGACATTTATTCCTTGATGGATCCGCCGGCCGCTTCGATCTTCTTCTTGGCTTCGACGGAAACACGACATCCGTTTATGATAAGAGCGAAGCCGATCGTCCCTGTGCCGAGAATCTTCACACCGGAAGCGATCGTCGGAATCAATCCCTTTTCAAGCAACACGTTTGGGTTCACGACAGACTGCGGCGCAAAAAACCGCGCCAATGTCCCGACATTCACCACTTCGGACTTTGTATTTAATGAAGCAAATCCGCGAGCTTTTGGCATGGACAACATCTGTTTGCGTAATCCGAGTAATTTCAATCCCGCGCGGCCGCCGGAACGCGCCCTCTGGCCTTTCGCTCCGCGGCCGGAATATGTTCCCTTGCTCCCCAATCCGCGCCCGACGGTTTTACGCTCCTTTCGGGCTCCTTTGTTCGACTTGATTGTGTGCAGTTGCAACGTCATACAATTTCTCTTTTCTCTTCAGATTTCTCTTCAGAATTTTTTTCAGTAAGAACAACGGAATCCGCTGACGGCGAGGATGGTCGTCCGGTTGCGCGAGGAGCGCGCAGATCCTCTATAGCCGCGAGAGTGGCTTTTGCAATGTTGATTTTGTTTGTCGAATTCACAATTTTTGAAACGGCGTTCGGAACGCCGGCCATTTCGAACACGATCCGAACCGCCCCGCCGCACTTTAATCCGGTTCCGCGCGGAGCCGGCTTGATCATAATAACCGCAGAACCGAATTTTTTCCACACGGAATGCGGAATCGTATCGTGAATGAGCGGAACACGGATCAGGCGTTTTTTCGCCTGACGATAAGACTTTTCAATTGCCATCTGGACATCGGCGCCTTTGGCAACCCCAAATCCGACGCGCCCCTTTCGGTCGCCAATCACAAGCGCGGCGCGAAACGACATACGCTTTCCGCCCGCAGTGACACGCGTCACACGAGAAAGGTCCAGAATCTTTTGATCAAATTCCTTTTTTTCGCGTTCGCCGCCGCGCCCGTCGCGCCGCGAAGAGCCGCCGCGGCGGGCGCCGCCGGCCTGTCCGGTCGGCCGGAGATCCGGCGCGACGCCCGCCCTGCGGAGCGCCTGTATGAGCAAAAGATTGCGAGTTTGTTTTTGGCGTCTGTTTCTGAACTTCCATATCATGATTAGAAATTAAGCCCGCCTTCGCGAGCGCCGTCGGCAAGCGCGGCCACGCGGCCGTGATACCGATAGGATCCACGATCAAACACGGCGGACGCGATTCCGGCTTTCACAGCCTTTTCCGCAAGAATCTTACCGACCACGCGCGCGATCTCAACTGGTTTCCCCTTCATCTTTACTTCGCCATCCGAAGCGGCGACAATCGTTCGGCGAGCAACATCATCAATAAGCTGGGCATACAAATGCTTTGAACTGCGCTTGACAGTGAGGCGCGGAGATGCCGAGGTCCCTCGCACGCGCGCCCGCACGCGATGCGCGCGACGAATGGCGCCGGCTGTCTTATTTTTCATGGTCATTGACATACAATTCGTTTCCAATCTGATTATTCAGACGCTTTAGCCGCCTTTCCGGCTTTGCGGCGAATCGTTTCATCAACATACTTAATGCCCTTGCCCAAGTATGGCTCCGGTTTTTTTAATTGACGGATGCGCGCGGCGGTTTCACCAACCAACTGGCGGTCAATCCCGCGAAGCGTGATGATGTTCTTCTCCACTTCGGCACTCATTCCTTCCGGCAACGGAAAAACGACCTCATGGGAAAATCCAAGCGTAAACATCAAGTTCTTTCCGGAAAGAGAAACGCGGTATCCGATGCCGTTCAATTCAAGACGTTTTAAAAACCCCTCGGTCACACCGGAAATCATATTCGCGATGTTGGCGCGAGTCGTCCCCCATAACGCACGATCAAAAACATTCTCTTCATCCACAACTTTTACCGCAACCGTCTTACCAGTCTCTCTATTTTCCACAACAATCGAAACATGCGGATGCGCCACAAGTGATAACGTTCCTTTCGGTCCTTTGACCGTGATCGTCTGTCCGACGACTGTCACCTCAACATTCGCGGAGATCGGAATCAATTTTTTTCCAATGCGAGACATAGGCGGAAAATTAGGAAACTTCGCAAATAACTTCGCCGCCGAGCCGGCGCGCGCGAGCTTCTTTGTTTGTCATAAGTCCGTTCGGCGTGGAAACGATAGCTATGCCATAATCGGACATCACTCGTGGAAGATCTTGGACCTTTGCATAGACTCGATGCCCTGGTTTGCTGATGCGCTTAATGTACTGAAGGCGTGGCTGGTCTTCGGTGTAAGAAAGCTCGATGCGAAGAAAGGCCTTCTTTATGAGAAGCTTCTTTTCGACGGAACGCACATATCCTTCTTTTTCCAAAATTTTAGCTATGGCGTACTTCATGGCCGAGTACGGCATCATAACCTCTGTCTTCTTGGAAGCCGAGGCGTTTCGAAGCCGTGTGAGCATGTCAGAAATTGGATCAGTCATCATAAAAGTCGTTCTTACCAACTCGCTTTGGTGACGCCGGGTATCTCCCCGCGGTTCGCCAACTCGCGGAAACAAATGCGGCACAATCCGAACACGCGCATATAGCCGTGCCGGCGGCCGCACCGCCAGCAACGATTCACTTTGCGTGTCGAAAACTTCTGCTTCCGTTTGGATTTTGCGATTTGATTTTCCGTTGCCATACGTTATTTTGTTTCTTCCATAAATGGGAACCCTAGCGCTTTTAGAAGAGCGATGCCTTCGGCATCCGTTTTAGCCGATGTTCCGATCGAGACTTGCAACCCGTGGATGACTTCCACCTCATCGCTCCTGATCTCCGGAAAAACGATATTTTCCGAGAACCCGATCGAGTAATTGCCTCGGCCGTCGAACGATTTTTTCGAAATCCCGCGGAAATCGCGCGTGCGCGGGAGAGAAACCGAGATCAGCTTTTCAATGAAATCCCACATCCGCTTGCCGCGCAAAGTCACTTTCATCCCGATCACCATATCTTTGCGGATCTTGAAAGCCGAAACGGATTTCCGAGCCTTTGTCTTGACCGGCTGTTGGCCGGAAATGCGGCGCAAGGTCCGTTCGGCCGTCTCGAGATATTTCGCGTCTTTCAATCCTTTTCCAAGGCCGATGTTCAGAGTCGCCTGTGTCAAAGTCGGAACCTCGTGGACATTCTTATACACGAACTCCGATTTCAGCTTCGGGACCACGGTTGAATTGTAGAAAACTTTCAACGCCATATTATTCAATATCCTCGGTCTTGCCTTTTGAACGCAAGACACGAATTTTTTTCTTGATCCCGTCTTTTTCAATAAACTTATATCCGACTCGTCCGGCCTTTCCGCTCTTTCCGGAAATCAACTCGACGTTTGAAACATGGAGCGGCGACGGAAAACGGATTTTTTGTCCCGGATTCTTGCTTCCGCGCGCCCGAAGATGGCGCGTCAGCACGTTTGCCCCTTCCACGACCACGCGCTCGAGCTTTGGAAATACCTGAAGAACAACCCCCTCTTTCCCTTTTTCTTTGCCCGCGATGATGCGGACTTTGTCGCCAGTTTTCAGTTTCATAAAATTTAAAGCACTTCCGGCGCCAAAGAAATAATCTTCCCGAATCCCATGGCACGTAATTCACGAGGCACGGGTCCGAAGATACGCGTCCCTTTCGGTTCTTTGGAAGCTTTGTCAATAATCACGCCAGCGTTCTCGCTGAAGCGGATGTACGTCCCGTCCTTGCGCCGTGTCTCCTTTCGGACGCGCACGATGACGACCGCAACCACATCGCTCTTCTTGACCGCCCCGTGCGGAACCGCCTCTTTCACAACCGCATTCACGACATCCCCAATGCCGGCATACCGTTTTTGGTAGCCTCCGAGGACGCGAATCACTTGAAGTTTCTTGGCTCCGGTGTTGTCTGCAACTTGGAGCATCGTGCGGTGTTGAACCATAAAAATGATTACGTTTTCGCTTTCAAAACGCGCCAACGCTTATCTTTCGACAACGGACGGCACTCGACGAATTCGACGACATCGCCGATTTTATGCGTTCCGGTCTCATCATGCACTTTATACCTGCGGCTGCGCTTATAGCGCTTGCTGTATTTCGGATGCACGACCGTCCGATCAACACGCACAACAATCGTCTTCGCCATGGACGTTGATACAACGACCCCGCGAAACAGCCGATGAATGTGTTTTTGAGTGGTTTCAGAAGTCATACATGTTTAAGACTTTTCCCTGATCAGGGTCTTCAGCCGTGCGATCTCGGCGCGAATCTCGCGCACATCGCGCACATGCTTCAACTGGTTTGAAGAAAGTTTGAACCGCAGTGCATGCAAACGATTTTCCGCTTCTTTCCACGAATGTCTAAGCGCCTCGACCGTTTGCGTCCGCATTGTTTTTGCGTCCATATCCATATGTTTAGAGCAATTCCCGCGTCACGACTTTTGTCTTGAGCGGAAGTTTGTATGCAGCCAACTCCATCGCTTTTTTCGCTTCAACACTTTCAATGCCATCCATCTCAAACATAATCGTTCCTGGACGGACAACGGCAACATAATGATCCACCGCGCCCTTTCCTTTTCCCATCGGCATTTCCGATCCCTTTGTCGTGATCGGCTTATCCGGAAAAATACGGATCCAGACTTTTCCTCCGCGCTTGATTTCGCGCGTCAGAGCGCGTCGAGCGGCCTCAATCTGACGGGAAGTCACCCACGCTTCGGTCAAAGCTTTCAGCCCGACCGAACCGAACGCGAGCGTGATCTTGCGCGTGGCAAGCCGCTTTCCAATAGCACGTCCTTTGTGCCACTTGCGATGTTTGACTTTTTTCGGCATCAACATATAGCTTCTGTTTACTCGTTCTTTGCCTGTTCTTTTCTCAATGCCTCGCCGCGATTGATCCAAACCTTGACGCCGATTGCTCCGAAAATAGTGTGGGCCGCGACCGAAGCGAAATTGATATCCGTGCGAAGATTGTGGAGTGGAACTTTTCCATGGGCGAGATTTTCTGTGCGGGCGATTTCCGCGCCATTCAACCGTCCGGAAACCGTCAGCTTCACGCCGAACGCTCCGGCTTTAAGCACGCGTTCAATCGCCATTTTCATAGATCGGCGAAATGGAAGACGTTTTTCCAAATCCATGGCAATCTGCCGGCCGACAACAGCGGCGGACAAGGAAGGCTGTTGAATTTCCTTCACATTGACGTGAAGATCAACGCGGCGGCCGCGGAAAAAAGCTTTTTTGATCTTTTTATTCAATTCCTCGATGCCTGCGCCAGCGCGTCCGATAATGGTGCCGGGCTTTGCCGAATGAATCGTGATCGTCAACTTTTGGCGTGCGCGCTCAATTTCCACGCGGTCAATCAACGCGTCCTTGAGTTCCTTCATCAGATAGGCGCGGACGCGGACATCCTCGCAAAGGAGCGTGCTAAAATTTTTCTTCGCAAACCATGACGCGTCCCAATCGCGGGCCACGGCAAGACGAAACGCTTTTGGATGTACTTTATGTCCCATAGGAATTACGCATCTATTTTCTTCTCATTTTTCTTTTCATCCAGCACCACGGTGATGTGAGCCGTGTGTTTCCGAATCGGAGCCGCGCGGCCCATGGCTCGCGCCCGCCACCGATGAATGATCGGGCCACTGTCCGCCACGATCGTCTTGATGAACAATGACCCTTTTTCCAAATGAAAATTATGTTCGGCGTTCGCGGCCGCGGACGCAATAACCTTGCGCACCGGAAGAGCGGCGGCTTTGTTCATAAACTGCAATTTTTGTATGGCCTCTTCCACGCGCTTTCCGCGCACTGCATCAATCACCAGACGCAGTTTGCGGGCAGACATGTGGATGTGCCGCGCTTTTGCAATGATTTTCATAGGTCTTATAGGTCTTATAGGACCTATAGTTTTTTAGTCGCGGCCGTAGCCGGAGCGGCTCCTGGAGCCGCCGACTTCTCGGCTTCCACTTCCTTCTGGAGTTTTCCGCCGTGGCGGACGAACTTCCGTGTCGGAGAAAATTCTCCGAGCTTGTGGCCGACCATATTTTCAACAACACGGACAGGGAGAAAATCTTTTCCGTTATGCACGGCAATCGTGAATCCGACCATTTCCGGAGCCACGGATGACGCGCGCGCCCATGTTTTCACTATGGTTTTGTCGCCGGGCCTCAAGGCAAGAATTTTCTTGAGAAGTTTCGGATCCACGAATGGACCCTTTTTCAAACTGCGTGACATACGTCTTCGGTGAATACGTTAGACCGAGCTCCCGACAAAACGACCTTTTGGACGACGCTCTACAATGAGGAGATCCGATGGTTTCTTCCGGCGTGTCTTGACTCCGAGCGCCGGTTTTCCTTGCGGTGTTTTCGGGCTCTTCAAGCCGATCGAATTTCGTCCTTCGCCTCCGCCGTGCGGATGATCAACTGGATTCATCGCCTTTCCGCGAACCGTCGGGCGGATTCCTCGATGGCGCATACGCCCGGCCTTGCCCCAACGGATCAAACGGCGATCCGGATTCGAGACCTGACCTATGGTCGCCATACATTCCTTAAACACCATACGCATTTCCCCGGACGGAAGACGTATGGTGGCGTACGGTCCCTCCACAGCCATCAGTTGGATGCCAGCACCGGCGCCTCGCGCCATCTGTCCTCCTTTGCCAGGAAAAAACTCTACGTCATGGACCATGATACCGACAGGAATATTTTCAAGACGATACCGATTTCCGATTTTGATGTCTCCCTTGCCTTTAGAGCAAACCACGGCATCCCCGACCTTGAGCCCGAGCGGAGCGAGAATATAACTCTTCTTGCCGTTCGCGTACCGGAGCAAGGCGATGCGCGCGCCACGGTTCGGATCATATTCGATGGCCGCGACTTTTGCCGGCACGTCGAAAATTTCCCGCACGAATTCGATCACGCGGATGCGGCGCTTCGCGCCGCCACCCTGGTGGCGAACGGAAATCTTGCCGTTCGTGCGTCCGGAATGTTCCTTGCGAATTTTCGTCAAAGATTTTTCCGGCTCATATTTTGTCACATCTTCAAACGTATCAACGCTTGAGATGCGGCGGCCGCCGGTTGTTGGATTGTATCGTTTAACTGGCATAAAATAAGAGGGAACTTTTTCAGAAATTTCTAAACTCCTTCATAAACATCAATGGATTTCCCTGTCGGCAAAGTCACGATCGCCTTTTTCCACGCTTTCCGTCGGCCGGATGATCGTCCAAATCGCACGACTTTTCCGCGCACGCGCTGGATGTTGACCGACACCGGCGTAATTCCGTACATCGCTTTCACGGCTTTGCTCACGGAAACACGGTTCGCATCAATCGCGACCTCAAACGTGTACTGGCCAAAGGAAGCAAGGTGCGCCGCTTTCTCGGTTACGAGCGGCTTCTTGATGATATCCAAAAATTCCGGAGCGATCGCCTTTTCGCTTTTCTTTGCCTTTGTCGGAACAGAAGCTTGCGGCTTTTTCACGGCTACCGGTTCGGAAACCGTTTCGCCTTTAAGCTCCTGTTCTTTTTTGGATTTGAATCGGTCGAGAATGCTCATATGATGATTATGCGCGCGTGAAAGTCTTGGTAAGAATCTCGACAGCGTCCTTGCTTGTCAAAACACAATCATTCGCCAGAAGATCCACAACATTCAAACTGTTCGCGGAAATCGTGGAAACGCGCGGCAAATTGCGGGTAGCGCGGACGACAGCCATATTCGACGGCTCCAAAACCACGAGCGTTTTTTTCCCGACAAGCGGCAATTTTTTGAGCATCGAGACAACAGTCTTTGTTTTCGCGTCTCCCAAAACAAGCGAGTCAATGGCAACAAATGCGTTATGCACCACTTTATCCGACAATGCCATTGCAAGCGCCTTTCGGCGAGCCTTGCGATTCATCTTCAACGAATAGTTTCTCTCATTTGTCGGCCCGAACGTGATGCCTCCACCGACCCAAATCGGCGAACGGCGCGATCCGTGACGAGCGCGGCCGGTTCCCTTCTGCTTCCATGGCTTTTTTCCGGTTCCCGCAACCTCGCCACGGCCTTTCGTATGAGCCAACACCTGGCGGCTATTGGCTTCCTGGGCCACAACAGCTTCGTGAACAAGGGCCGTATCCGGGGCCACATCGAACAATGTAGCGTCCAGAGAAAGTTCACCGACAATGGAACCGACTTGATTGTAGAGATTTATCTTTGCCATACGCGCTTTCCATCACGAACCGTGATGAGGAGGATATTACCGCGAGCTCCCGGCACCGCCCCTTTAATCGCAAGTGTCTGTTGCGCCGGATCCACGGCGATAATCTCCAAATTTTTCACCGTTGTCCGCGCATCTCCCATATGGCCTGCCATACGCTGTCCTTTACTGACCGGTCCTTGACGCTGGGAAGCGACAGAGCCAGGCATACGCATCTGGTCTTTTTGCCCGTGCGTTGCAGGACCTCCATGAAAATGATGGCGGCGCATAACCCCGGTGAATCCATGCCCTTTTGATGTTCCGACAACATCAATTTTCATTCCGGGCTTGAAGAGCTCGACATTCACCATATCTCCGCGCTTAAGCGTTGTCTCTTCTACGCGAAACTCGCGCAACACGCCGAAAGACGGGAGATCTTTCAAATGCCCGGATTCCGGAAGTGACAGATGCCGACGCACATCCACTCCTAGTTGTACGGCGACGTATCCATCCTTTTCCGCGTCGCGGACTTGAGTGACAATGTTTGGTTCGGCTTTGACAATGGTCACCGGAACCACGGTTCCGTCCTCGCGAAACAGTTGGCTCATTTCGAGTTTGCGGCCGATGATGAATGACATAGAAATCTGTATTGGTCCATTGAAATGAAGGACATGCTCTGACTATCAAAGTCTCAAGTAAGACAAAAGCCAGAAGTCGTTCGTGAATAAATATTCACGACCGGCTTCTAGCCTATTCTCCCCTTCAAATACGGAAGGGGCGTGTTGCAACGTGTCTGCAACGAGATTTTGGCAATGGATTTAAAATTGACAATGATGGAACTCCTGTGCGCTTTTCTTGCATCGAAGGAAGGTTTTCTCAGAAAAACTTCGCGTTGCTCGAGATCTCTCTTCCCTGTGCTGATAAGCGTTGTTGGCGCATTTCGCCGCATCTCATTCCTTTTTAAGAGAAAGAGATGTGGCGAGCCCAAGACAATCCTTGAGCAACGCCGTTTCTTTTATGTTTTGATCTCCACGTCTACTCCTGCTGGCAGATTCAACGTCATCAATGCGTCGATCGTCTTTTCCGACGGCCCGGCAATGTCGATCAGCCGCTTGTGAACGCGCATCTCGTACTGTTCGCGTGAGTCCTTGTGCACGAACGTCGAACGATTCACGGTGTACTTCCGCTTCTCAGTTGGAAGCGGCACCGGCCCCAAGACCTTTGCGCCGGAACGCTCGGCAGTCTTCATGATCGTCTGCGTCGCTTGATCAATAATCTTGTGGTCGTACGCGCGGATTTTGATGCGAATGCGCGGCACTTCGTCTTCAGTTTTCCCGCTTTTCACGGCTATCGTCTTCTTCACAAGCGTCTAAAAAGAACAAAGGGTTAAATTATTTAACAATCTTTACCACAGTTCCGGCGCCGACGGTCTTTCCACCTTCGCGGATGGCAAAGGACATCTTCTCTTCCAACGCAACCGGCGAAATCAGTTTGATTGTCAGGCTCACCGTGTCTCCAGGCATCACCATCTCGGTTCCGCTTGGCAATGTGATATCTCCTGTCACATCCGTTGTGCGGATGTAAAACTGCGGCTTGTATCCATTGAAGAACGGCTTATGACGGCCGCCCTCTTCCTTTGTCAAAGCGTAAATCTGCGCCTCGAATTCTGTGTGCGGAGTGATGGAACCAGGCTTTGCCAAGACCATCCCGCGTTCCACATCTTCCTTGCGGACACCGCGCAAAAGCAACCCGGCATTGTCACCAGCACGGCCTTCATCCAAACTCTTGTTGAACATTTCAATGCCTGTCACAACGGTCTTCGAAGACTCCGGCTTAAGGCCAACGATTTCGACTTCTTCGTTTATGTGAACGACTCCACGCTCAATGCGCCCGGTCACAACCGTGCCGCGACCCTCGATCGAAAACACATCCTCGACCGGCATCAAAAACGGCTTGTCTGTCTGGCGAACCGGCTCTGGAATCCATGTATCCAACGCTTCGATGAGATCAAGCACCGGCTTTGAAGCAACTGGATCCGAAGGATTGGCAAGTGCGATCGTCGCAGAACCGCGGATGACCGGTGTCTTATCGCCGTCGTAATGATATTTCTTCAAAAGATCACGGACTTCCTCTTCGACAAGATCAATCAATTCAGGATCATCCACAGTGTCTATCTTGTTCAAAAACACAACCATAGCCGGAACGCCGACCTGGTGCGCAAGCAGAATGTGTTCGCGTGTCTGCGGCATCGGGCCGTCAGCGGCAGAAACAACAAGAACTGCGCCGTCCATTTGGGCGGCGCCCGTAATCATGTTTTTGATATAATCGGCATGCCCCGGACAATCAACGTGCGCATAGTGGCGC
>CAZPPQ010000013.1:0-22436 GCA_964588505.1 uncultured Gammaproteobacteria bacterium
AAAATCGGTTTTGTCAAATAGGACTTATCGAACCTACGCCCCATGACAATGTTTAAACTTTTTTGGCGCACCATCGGTCTTTAGCGCTCCGCACGGGCACGGGTCGTTGCGACCGACCTTGGAATTCGTAGCTGGTAGCTTGTAGCTTGTAGCTTGTAGTGACGGTTGTGCGCCAGCGCGTTTAAACAACGAACCGCCAATGGCCGCTTGCTCGGCCGCGCGCATTTCCGCCGCGTGAGCCGCAAGCTTAAAAAACGTAAACGCGATTTCCTGATTGATGGATGCGAGCAAGCGTTGGAACATTTCATATGACTCCTTTTTGTATTCAACAAGAGGATCGCGCTGGGCATAGCCGCTCAAGCCGATGCCAATACGAAGCGCACCCATAGCCGCAAGATGATCAATCCAAAGAATGTCCATAGCCTGTAACATCGCGCCGCGTTCCACTGTTCGGAGCTGTTTGCGATCCTCAAAACGCTTTTCGAGCTCATCGTATGCGCCGAGGACTTCTTTCATAATGGCCTCAATCAGGACCGTGCGCTTTTCAGCCAGCCGCATCTTGTCCTTCGTCGGAGCAAAAAAGAACGGGTCAATCGCCGCGCGACGAGTTTCAGTCAACGGGATCATCGTATTGAGAATTTCGCAGATCTCCTTTTTGTTCCAATCTCCTTTTGTCTCTCCTTTTCCGGCCAGCTCTAATGCTTCGCCTGTGTGAAATAAAATGGCCTGCTCGATCTCGCCCTCGATCATCTCCAAAAGCGCATCATGAAGAACCGTCGGACTTTCTCCGGCCGCTGCCTCGAGCGCCTCGCGGCGACGGCGATAAATCACTTCGCGGTGCTTGTTCAAAACATCATCATACTCAAGCAAATGTTTGCGAACATCAAAATTCTGACCCTCGACGCCCTGCTGGGCCTTTTCGATCGATCTTGTAATCATGCTGTGCTCGATCGGCATGTCATCCGGAATGCCAAGACGATCCATCAGACGACGCGAGCGGTCAGAGCCGAAAATGCGCATGAGGTCGTCCTCCATCGAAACATAAAACTGTGTCGAGCCTGGATCCCCTTGGCGACCGCATCGTCCGCGAAGCTGATTATCAATGCGCCGCGACTCGTGTCGCTCGGTGCCAATGACATGAAGGCCTCCGAATCCGCACACCTCTTTCGTCAAAGCAACATCCGGCGGATTACCGCCAAGCACGATATCCACGCCGCGTCCGGCCATATTCGTCGCGAGTGTTACGGCGCCCTTACGGCCGGCCTGCGCAATGGTTTCGGCCTCCTTCTCGTGATTTTTCGCGTTCAACATGGCAAATGGGATTCCCTCTCGTTGAAGGAATGTGCCAAGCAGTTCGTTTTTCTCGATCGAGGTCGTGCCGATCAAAATCGGCTGGCCTTTTTCGTGACGCTCCTTCACTTCGCGGATCACCGCTTGAAACTTTCCCATCTCATTTTTAAAAACCCGATCCGGCAAATCCACGCGCTGGTTCGGCTTGTTTGTCGGGATGCTCGTTACTTCCAAGTTGTAAATCTTGCCAAACTCCTCGGCCTCGGTCGCGGCTGTTCCTGTCATGCCGGCGAGCTTCGCATACATACGAAAATAATTCTGAAATGTGATGGTCGCAAGCGTCTGACTCTCGTTTTGCACGCGCACGCCTTCCTTTGCTTCGATGGCCTGATGAATCCCCTCCGCGTACCGGCGGCCTGGCATCAAACGACCCGTGAACTCGTCCACGATGACAATCTCATTATCCTTAACAATGTAATGCACATCGCGTTTGTAAAGCGAATGTGCACGGAGCGCCGTGTCCGCATAATATTGCAAATTCGATCCTGCGGCATACATATTCTCGACCCCGAGCATCTTCTCAACTTTCTCGATTCCTGCGGCTGTGAACGACGCCGTACGCATTTTTTCATCCAAATTATAATCTTCGTTTTCGTGAAGCGTGCGCGCGATGCCGGCGAATTTTTGATAAATCTCATTCGATTCTTCGGCCGGCGCCGAAATGATGAGCGGAGTGCGCGCTTCATCAATCAAAATGGAGTCTACTTCATCAACAATCGCAAAATGCAATCCGCGCATCACGCACTGATCAAGCATCGGCACCATGTTGTCACGCAAATAATCAAACCCGAATTCATTGTTCGTGCCATAGGTGATGTCAGCCGCGTACGCTTCGCGGCGCGCAACAGGACGGAGATAATCGCGATGTACGCGAAACGCGCCAGTCTCATCGCGCTCCGCATCATGCTGTTCGGCAGCGACAGCGCCTTCGGTGTGCTTGAACAACGGATCATAGTGAAACCCGCCTTCGTGCGTGATAACGCCGACAGTGAGACCGAGCGCGTGGAACACCTGTCCCATCCACACTGCGTCGCGACTTGCGAGATAATCGTTCACTGTCACAAGGTGGCAACCTTTTCCGACTAACGCGTTCGCATACAGCGGCGCGGTCGCGGTCAATGTTTTCCCTTCGCCGGTGCGCATCTCGGCAATCCCGCGGCGGTGCAAAACCAATCCTCCCATAAGCTGAACGTCAAAATGCCGTTGGCCAAGCGTGCGGAACGCGGATTCGCGCGCAACCGCGAACGCTTCAAAAACGATTTCCTCGAGCGACTCGCCTTTTGCCAGCCGATCGCGGAACTCCTGTGTTTTTGCTTTCAGCGACTCGTCACTTAATGCTCGAGCGATCGGTTCAAAGGCATTCACCTTTTCGACATCTTTCTGTAGGCAGTCAATCACGCGCTTATTCGGATCTCCAAAAATGAGATTCAAAATTTTTGACATAAAAATTCGCCCTGATTTACAGGATGAGTATGCCTTTTTTGGCGGAAAAAATCAAGGATCCAACCTACTCCTTCCCTGGCCGGACTTGGCGATGGACATCCATCTTCTTTTCCTTGCGACTTTTGATCTGCCGCTTCAATTCATCAATCGCCACATCCACGCTCTCGTACAAATCCTCACGATCCTCCTCTGCCCGCAATGTTTCTTTTCCAATCTGCAGATTCAATTCACAGCGAAAAAACGGTCCCTTGTTGTGATGATTGGTCGTCTTTCCGACTTCGGCGGAAAGCGTTGCCTGCGGCAGATCGCCGACAAGCTTTGAAATCGGCTGGAGCTTCACCTCCACATAATTTTTAATCGCGTCTGTCAGTTCGATGTTGGTGGCTTTGAGAGAGGAGATGTTCATAAACGCAGTGGTTAGAGACTGGTAGTTAGAGACTGGTAGTTAGTGCACGCGTCACAAGCCACTAATCACTAATCGAATCCCACATATTGTACCTCTTCTTGCAAAGCAATTCCAAACTCGTTCCGCGCGCGAGTCTTGATGAGGGCGATAAGCTGAACAACATCATCGGCCGTCGCATTTCCTGTGTTGATGATGAAGTTTCCATGCTCGCGGGAAATTTCCGCGCCGCCGATCTTTGTTCCTTTCAAATCGAGTTGATCAACAATCCATCCGGCACTGATGTGTTTTACGTCCAGCATATCTTTCGGGATGTTCACCGCCTCTTTCAGTTTCACGATATCCGTTTCATCCGTCATTTCATAATTTTTGAAAATACATCCGGCGGAACCGGCATACAGCGGTTGTTTTGCTTTTCGCGTCTCAAGCGTAAACGACATTTTTTTCTGAAACTCAAGCTTTTCGCCGCACGGGAGTTCGAATACGACGGAGAGGAGGATGTCGCTCGAATGTTTGAGCGCGGATTCGCGATAAGCGAATCGAAGATCTTTTTTTAGGAGTTCAATCACCTTACATGCTCCAACCCCCCCTTGACCCCCCCTCGGGCAGGGGGGGATGCAACGCAAAACGCGGACGCTCACGAGATGATCACTCGTTTCGCCGCCGAAACATCCGGCATTGCCCCGCACCGCGCCGCCCACGGTCCCGGGAAGCGAAATCATCCATTCAAGGCCCCGAAGACCCGCGTCCGCAGTCGCGCGCGCAAGCGCCGCGCTCATTGCGCCGGCTTCGGCCACGACGAACTTATTCCCCGAGCGAAGCGAGCCGGAGGCGAGCGAAGTCGAGGGGCGCGATTCAAACCCTTCGACTTCGTCCGGCTCTGCCGGACTACGCTCAGGGAATACGATGCGCCGCATCCCCATCACCAAAACCAATCCAGGGAATCCGGCATCGCTTGCAAGCGTGTTTGAACCGCCGCCAAGAACAAAAACCGGCACACCGGCATCCCGCGCGATGCCGACGGCTTGCAAAATTTCTTCCTCTGTCTTCGCTTCGACAAACCAACGCGCCGGCCCGCCGATGCGAAAATTGGTATGCCTTGACATGGGCTCGTTCTCCTTGAGCCGCGAGTCAAAGAGCTGTTTCAGTATTTCAGTGAAAAAAATAGGACCGATAGGACTCATAGGACCTATAAAACTAATTTCCGCGCGAGAAGATCAACGTCCCCGGCACCTTGAATAAGAAGAACGTCGCCGGTCTTGATAATCTCACGAAGTTTCATCTCTGCCACATCCAAATCCTCGGCATAAAAAATCTCTTTCAACGAGTCGGCTTTTTTCACGCGCTCCACAATGTCGCGGCTCGACACTTCCTTCTCCTCTTTTTCTGTGCGCCCGACGACTTTGTAAATCTCGGGCACGACAATCGCATCCGCGGATTGGATCGCCTCAACAAGCTCGTCCAGCAATTCCTCGGTGCGCGAATGCTGGTGCGGCTGAAAACAGAGCGCGATGCGACGCCCGGGAAAAAACTCGCGCGCCGCCTCGACTGTCTCGCGGATTGCCGTCGGGTGGTGGCCGTAATCGGAAATGACATCCGCGCCATGCCACGCGCCGACGCGCTCAAACCTGCGCCAAATTCCGCCAAATTTTCCGAGCGCTTTCGCGCAAACTTCAAACGAAACTCCAAGCTCAATGGCCGCGCTCACAGCGGCAAGCGCGTTCATCACGTTAAAAGCTCCGGGAGCCTGCAACACGAACTCGCCGAGCACCTTCTCGCCACGACTCATAATCGCGAATTGTTTCCCGTCTTCCGTATGCCGTCCGGTTGCGGTATAGATGGCAGAATTTTTCATTCCGTATGTTACGGATTGATCCGTCACGAGTTTCTGGGACTCCGCATCATCCGCATTTCGCACCACGAGCCCGCGGCCTTTCACTTTGTCAACAAAAATTTGAAATGTCTCGCGGATGTGGTCAATGTCTCGATAAAAATCCAGATGATCCTCTTCGATGTTCGTAAGCACGATCATCTCCGGTTCGAGGTTCAGCATATTCGCCCGATACTCGCACGCTTCGACCACAAAATATTTACCCTTCCCCACGCGGAGGTTGCCCATCTCAAATCCAGGCACGAGCGAACCGACGATGACCGTCGGATCCAATCCGGCCGCTTCCAAAATCAATCCGAGCATCGCGGTTGTCGTGCTCTTTCCGTTCGTTCCGGAAACCGCGATTGTCTTGTACTGTCGCGACATCTCCCCCAAAAATTGCGGATATGACAGCTCGTGGATCCCTAATTCTTTCGCTTTTTGCCGTTCCGGATTCGATTCCTGGATAGCCGCGCTGTACATCACCAAGTCAGCATCGTTCGGGACATACTCCGCCGAATGACCGGAAAAAACTTTTACGCCGCGCGTTTCCAAATCCCGCGTGAAGTCTGATGCAACCACATCAGACCCGCTCACAGATTTTCCAAACGCCAAAAACAACTTTGCCATGGCTGAAACGCCAATGCCGCCGATGCCGACGAAGTGAACTTTTGAGATATCTTCAAACATAGATTCCCGTCATTGCGAGGAGACTCTCGGTCCTCTGGCGACGAAGCAATCCCACTGTCAGATTGCTTGATCTGATCCGATGACCGATGGCTCGTAATTACGAGGGATGCGTCGCCATCAGCTTACCCGAATGGCCTCAAAAAGAAAAATCCCCCTTCGCCCTTGCGGGGCGCTATGGGGGACTAGTTGGCGTAGGCGTGAGTGAGGAGAGCAATGAGGCTGAAAGTGAAAGCGAAACCGCTCAATATGGCAAAAAACTCGGACTTGAACGACGGGCCTCCTTCCTGTATCAGACCGATGAACGAAAAAAAGAATGCCGTAAAATAATAGTCGACAGTTGAGAAAAAGTCAAGGTTCCTATAACCTATCACCTATAAGCTATAAGCTCGCGTCATTCCATATGTTATCCAACTTCGATCCAACGCTCGCCAAATCCATCAACGCGGAGCTCGCTCGCCAGCGAGACGGGCTTGAGATGATCCCATCCGAAAATTTTGCCTCGTTAGCCGTGCTCGAAGCGCTCGGCTGTATTGCCACAAATAAATACTCTGAAGGATACCTCGGTAAGCGCTATTACGGCGGGTGCCAGTTTATGGATGAAATCGAGGGGCTTGCGATCGAACGAGCAAAAAAGTTGTTCAACGCTGAACACATAAATGTCCAGCCGCTTTCCGGCGCGCCAGCGAACCTCGCGGCCTACGCGGCAGTTTTGAAACCAGGAGATACCATCCTTGGGATGGACCTGTCGCACGGCGGACATCTCACACACGGACATCCTGTCACTTTCTCCGCGAATATTTACCGATTCATCGGATACAAGACCACGGCTGACGGCGTGATTGACTACAACAATATGCGAAACCTCGCCTTGGCACACAAACCGAAACTCATTTTGGTCGGCTACTCGGCATACTCGCGCGACATTGATTACACGCAAGTGAAATCCATTGCGGATGAGATCGGCGCAATCACGATGGCGGATATTGCTCACATCGCAGGTTTAATTGCCGGGGGTGAGATGAAAAATCCTGTACCAATTTTTGACATTGTTACAACCACGACGCATAAAACACTGCGCGGGCCGCGCGGCGGAATGATCATGTGCAAAGCTACACTCGCCAAGGCAATAGACAAGGCCGTGTTCCCGGGATTGCAAGGCGGGCCACACGAGAACGTCATTGCCGCGAAAGCCGTGGCGTTTAAGGAAGCGCTCGACCCATCGTTCAAGGAATACGCGAAGCAAATCAAAAAGAATGCCAAAATTTTGGAGGAAGAATTGCGGACGCGAGGATTCCGTCTGATGTTTGGCGGCACGGAAAATCATCTCTTGCTTGTGGACGTCACGACAAAAGGCCTCACTGGCAAGCAGGCGCAGGAAGCGCTCGATATGGCCGGCATCACTGTGAATAAAAACACGATTCCGGACGACCCGCGCGGACCTATGGACCCATCCGGTATTCGTCTCGGCACGCCGGCGCTAACCACGCGCGGTATGAAAGAGGAAGAAATGCGTCATGTGGCCGAATGGATTGATCGCGCTATCACAAACTGGCAAAATCCGACCGCGCTCGTCGCCATTCGCGATGAAGTAAAATCATTGACTGCAAAATTTCCGCTCTATCTGGGACTTGAATACTAATATGGCTCAACTCCTCGACGGAAAAACACTCGCACAGACGATTCGCGCGAAGGTAAAGGCGCGGATTCAAGAGCTCCGAATTCATCCTGGACTCGCGGTTATTTTAGTTGGCGATAATCCGGCTTCGCGTCTGTATGTCGAGCTCAAGCAAAAAGCGTGCGAAGAAGTTGGTATCGGGTTCGAAAAGTTTCTATATCCAGCGGATATTTCCGAGGAAACGCTCATGGCAAAAATCCGCGAGCTCAATACACGGAAAGAAATACACGGCATTCTCGTCCAACTTCCCCTCCCTTCGCAAAACGCGGATCGAATCATCTCGGCGATTGATCCGAAAAAAGATGCCGACGGATTCCACCGCTCGAATATGCAGAACTTGAAAGAAGGCAAGCCCGGGCTCGTTCCGGCTGTGGCGCTCGGCATTATGAAGCTCCTAGAATCCGCCGGAGAAACGAAAGCAAAGACTGCCGTCGTGGTCGGAAGCGAGCTCTTTGCCGAACCGCTCGTCTATCTATTGAGAGACAAGGGCATCACGGCCGAAATCGTGAGTCCTGAAGATCCATCCATTTCGGAAAAGACAAAAAACAGCGACATTCTTATCGTCGCCGCAGGCAAGCCGGAGCTCATCAAAGGAAATATGATCAAGACACGCCCATCGTTCTTTGGTATTTTTCAAAAGCCGCTCGCAGTTGTGATTGATGTCGGCACAACAAAAGTGAACGGAAAAATCAAAGGTGATGTAGAATTCTCCTCGGTCTCTCGCGCAGCTAAATGGCTTTCTCCAGTTCCATGCGGCGTTGGCCCGATGACTGTGGCGATGTTGCTCGTGAATGTGGTCAAGGCGTGCAAACTCGCTGAAAAACCCACAAAACATTGACAAAAAATAAAAGACATGATACTTTTGCTTCTCTGTTCTTTTCCCAAAACGAAAGGAGAATGGCGATGCCGAACCAATTCGCAAAAGAATTGCTCGATTTGGCTTCTTCAATTGCTTCGGTGGAAAAAGATTCGCAAATCAAGGCAAGAGAATCAGGAGAAGCACTAAGGTGGCTTTCTAAAGGCCTAAAAAATCTTAGAAACCAATTTCAAACGCCTCATTCCGAGAGCGATCGAATCGTCCTCATCGAGCTGGTGAGCGAAAAACCGACCAGCCTCGACCAGCTGAAACTTAAAAGGCTGGGCGAAGCCCTCGGTATCAACTTCGCTTGGAATACAAAACAACACACCGAACGCTGGGGCCCTCCGGATAATGCCGAGATACACTATATGGTAATCGGCTACGGGATACTTATCAGACTGCTTGAAATTTCCCCTGACTAGATTCTCCAACAGGCCGTTCTCGGCCTGTTTTTTTATTCTTTTGAAAAACTGTGCAACCGTGATTCTCATCTCGGAATAAAATCCAGATGATCCACTGAATCCGCCACACGCACCGAGGTGTGATGTGCTACGAACCCTCCGACCAGAATCGCGGCCACACTCAACCACTGATTTTGGATTACCTTCAAATTCAAGGAATCGCTCCATGCTCCACCGTATACCGGCCCCATCAATGCGGCCGAAAGCAATAACATCAATCCGATCCAGACCACTGCGGTTAAAAATCTTATGAGCCATCGGTTTGCCAGTTCCTTGCGAAAATACAGCCAAGCGAAAAGCAGATACAAAAGCGGAGGAAACAGCTGAAGCGCGATAAAGAAAAATGGGTGTAGGAACGCGGTCCACGCGACATACAGCAAGAACATCCCGATATATAAACAAATGAATGTCAAAACCGAGAAAGCCGCGAATCGCTTCAAATTTATTCCTTTGAATGAAATCATACGACAGCGCGAAAAAAGGAAATGCACTCGGCGACAACGCCGAACGAAAAAACGGCCACGAGCGCCCATCCAACAGCGCGCGGAAAATGCGCGCACACGGCTTTGCGTTTATCCCGCTTCCGGCACATACGATAATAGGCAACCACCAAAAAGACACCGAGCGCGCCGGAAAAGACAGAGCCGACAAAACCGATGACATCAATGAATTGCCTCACGCCAAGCAAAAAAAACAAAACCGGAATAAAGGAGGCCGCGGCCCACGCTGTCCGCGTCGGCAGGCGAAAATCCGATCGCAGCATATTCGTGTTCTCAATGCCGACCATCATAAAAATGGAAAGAATGGTAAATGATCCGAGCAATGAGCCGACAACTCCAAATCCAGGACCTAATACGCCGGAGAGCCCGGCCAATGCCGATGGAGTGGTTTCATGCCCGGTTACTCCGACCACAGCAAGTGAAAACAGCGCGTACAAAATAATAATAATTCCCATAGCAGGCGCAACAATCTGCGGCAAAAGACGGTAATCGCGCGAGCCGAGCAGATCTTTAATTTCCGGGATCACGCCGAGTCCGCTGATCGCGAACAAAATCACGCCGTACGGCAGAAACGCGCTGGATTGATCATACGTAAAGATATTCTCAACATTAAAAAATGGAATTGAGGCGAGAATGCAGATGGAAAACAAAAACAGCAGAATGCACACCACGACGGTCTCAATTTTTGCCGCGAATCGAAGGCCGCGAAAAATAAGTGCGCTCGCAACAGCGGCAATCACAAAGGCATACGCAAACGGTGTTCCGCCGAAAAATGGCGATAAAAGCTGAAATAAAAACTCCCCACCCACGATCATATAAGCGATCTGTGCGCCCCACATCACCCCTAAAAACGCGACCGTTGCCGCCCAGCCGAACTTTGGTCCGGCATAACGGCGCACATATCCGACCAGCCGATCCTTGCCTTCGGTCTCCATGGCCATTTCCGCAAACATGAGCTGAAGCACAATCATCAAAAATCCGAGCACAATAAGCCAGCCAAAGCCGATGATGAATCCGCTTTGCGCGAACGCGTATGGGAGCCCGAAAACTCCGACGCCGACAATGGCCCCGATCATCATCCCAATTGAACGAAAAACCTTCATCCGAGAAGCTTGCATAACTTGTCCTCAATTCTATCACAAGTTATCCCTTGTAGCTCGCTCGAGGCGTGTTAAGATGCGGAACAGGCGTTAGCTTGAACTCCCAAAGCCTAAAGGCTAAAGGCTAAAGGCTAAAGGCTAAAGGCTAAATTATGTCCCTCGAACGCATCCCGCCACAAAATCTGGAAGCTGAACAATCTCTGCTCGGTTGTTTGTTGATAGACAAGGAGGGGATGAATCGCGTCGCGGATATAATCCGATCCGACGACTTTTATCGCGACGCACACAAACATATTTACAATGTGATTGCCGACCTGTATGAGCGCCACGAACCGATTGATCTGCTTTCGCTTGGAAACCGGCTGGAAGAAAAAAATCTACTTTCACAAATCGGCGGGCGCGCGTATCTCGTGGAATTAAGCAACATGGTGCCAACCTCGGCGCATGTCGTGAATTACGCAAAGATCATCCAAAAAAAAGCATCGCTCCGCAGGTTAATCGAGACCGCGAGTTACATTACGCAACTCGGGTTTGAAGAAGCCGAGGAAATTGACGCAACATTGGACGCGGCCCAGCGCGCGGTCTTCAATGTTTCCCAGCGCCATCTGTCTCAAAACTTTATTCCCATCAAAGATGTTCTAGCCGGCGCGTTCGAACGCATTGACGAGCTACACCGCGAGCGCGGAAAACTCCGCGGCGTTCCGACCGGCTACCGAGATTTGGATAATCTTCTCGCTGGTTTGCAAAAATCCGACTTGATCATCCTTGCCGCGCGCCCGTCTGTTGGAAAGACGAGCCTTGGTCTCGACATCGCGAGAGCTGTGGCTATCAAGCATAAAACTCCGGTCGGTATTTTCTCGCTTGAAATGTCAAAAGAACAGCTTGTGGATAGAATGATCTGCGCCGAAGCGAATGTGGATTCATGGAAGCTCCGCACTGGAAGGCTTTCGGATCGGGATGATGACTTTCCACGCATCGGGCACGCGCTCGGCGTGCTTTCCGAGGCGCCAATTTACATTGACGACACAGCCAATCTCACGATTATGGAGCTCCGCACAAAAGCGCGCCGCCTCCAGGCCGAACACGGACTCGGCCTTCTCATTATTGATTATCTTCAACTCATGGAGGGACGAAATCGGAACTCCAGTTCTGATAACCGCGTGCAGGAAGTTTCTGAAATCTCCCGCGGATTGAAGCAGATTGCGCGCGAGCTTCATTTGCCGGTTCTCGCGCTTGCCCAGCTTTCCCGTGCGGTCGAAATGAACAAACCGGCCATTCCACATCTTTCGCATTTGCGCGATTCCGGATCCATTGAGCAGGATGCCGACGTTGTCCTTTTTATCTACCGAAAATCCGCGGATCGCAACTATCGAACCGAGGATTTGGCGCCGGAAGAAAAGGCGATCGCCGAAATCCATATCGCAAAACATCGTAACGGACCGACCGGGCTCGTCCGACTCTATTTCGACGAAAAACGCACATCGTTCAAAAGCCTTGACCGTACGGGTGAGTTCAGCTCTGCCTCTCCGTCACCTCCAAAGGATGCCCCGAACGGGATGGCGAATTACGCGGTTCCTCCGCCGAGCTCGGCGCCGCCGGTTGATTCGATGGGAGGGTAAACGCGAGCCGTGGTTTCGATTTCTTCTAATCGTTCTTATCGCATATGCTCTGGGGCAGAACTGGAAACGCAGATCGAAATCATCAAGCATCTTTCATTCGGAAAACCAGACTCCATCAAACTCGCCGAAGCAATTCTCCAAGAAGTGATGCCTATGTTGAATAAAATGATTAAGACATTAGAATAGATCAGACCATATCTCCTATAAGCTATAAGCTAAAACCTATAAGCTCTTCATATGTTCTCAAAACTCAAAACAATTAAAAATCTCCGTAGTCAAGCCAAGCAAATGCAGAATACAATGGAAGGTGTCATTGCAGTCGGCGAAGCCGCATGGGGAAAGCTCAAAATCACACTAAATGGAAACCAGCGAGTCTTGAGCGTGGAGATCGCGGATGAGCTTCTTGCGAACAAAATAAAACTCGAAGAGGCCATCAAGGAAGCATTCGCGGATGCGACAAAAAAAGTCCAGCGCGAAATGGCCGGAAAAATGAAAGATTTGGGAGGGATGGATTTGTTTAAGAATCTTGGACAATAATTGAAAAGCTTATAGGTTATAGGTGATAGGTTATGGGAGGAAAAACGGACGTTTTTCTTTCCTATAAGCTATAAGCTAACACCTATAAGCTTTCAGCCTGCGCACATGCGCCATTTTCCGGAACCAATCCAAAATGCCATGGCCGCGTTTTCACGCTTGCCTGGCGTTGGACCAAAGACCGCGCTTCGGTATGTTTATGATCTCTTAAAGCAACCGAAAAACGATCTCGATGTGATGGCAAGGGCGATCGTTAATCTCGGAGATCGTGTGTTCGTATGCGATACCTGTTTTGCATATACGGACGAGCGGGGACGATGCCAAATCTGTCGAGAGGAAAAGCGTGAGCGCACCATCCTTTGTGTGATCGAGGAATCGCGCGACATTGCGACAATCGAGGCAACGGACGCGTATCACGGACACTATCTCGTGCTCGGCGGATCATTAAACCCTATCGAAGGCATCACGCCTGATGTTCTGCATGTGCAAGAGCTTCTCGACCGCGTTGAAAAAAATCCGGAGATCCATGAAATAATTCTCGCTCTCTCTCCGACGATTTACGGAGAAACGACGATGATGTATCTCTCAAAACAGCTCTCGAAATTCGGAAAAAAAGTAACGCGCCTCGCGCGCGGGCTTCCGATCGGCGCCACGCTTGAATACGCGGATGAAATCACGCTCGGCGACGCGTTCAAAGGGAGGAGAGAGACGTGAAAAGGAGGGGCGAGGGGAGATAGAAAGAAAAAAACCATCTCCGTTCGAATGGAACGGAGATGGAGAAAGCGAGAAAAGATCATGTCATGAACGGATCCGTGAATTACGGCGTGGGAGGCTTCGCCGCGGAAACATCTTCATTTTCCTTTGCCGAAACTTGAGGCGCTTCCGCATGAGCAGGAGCAGGCGTGACGAACGGAAATTCCGGAACATCCAGTGTCGGCTCGGAAAGCAGAAGCCTGTCGTCATTGCCACTGATGTCCAAAAAACGGATCGTCACTGTCCGAAAAACTACAGAGTCTTTATTACTGGCGATCTCTGCGCGCCATTCCGTAGGACTGACCGGACTTATGCGCAGAACGTACGGATCTCTTTCTGCTCTCTCATGTTCGGTCAATCGGTTTATTGCCGCTATTTTAACAGCGCCACGGACTCCGGAACCGAAAAGATTTCTTTCGGGAGCCATCATCAAACGCAAATGATCGGGAACCGTTGATATGTCGAACACAGCGCCCGACAGAATGTTTTTCCAACTTACAAACGCCAACCTCTGTTCTCGAGATACCATTGGATTCGTGAGACCCTTGGAAATTACATTCTCAAGCATCAGAAGATTTCGGGCCGTATCAGCGAGAGCACATGCGTCGAGCATGTGTCCCGGGGCTTGCTTTCGTTGCTCGAAAAATCTTCCGGCTCTAAACATGAAAAAGCATGCTATCACGAAAATCACGAGAAGAATGCCGAGAAAGAAAAGTCTTGACCACATCCCAGAAAATTCCGGATCCTTCAAAATTTTGAACCTCCTTTGTCCTGCGTTGGACGGCTCTTGTTTATCACGTATCCCCGTTCATGTCAAACGACGACGAGATGAAAAAGTGGAATAAATATCAAGCCACGCCAGATGAAAAAATGACTGCCCTAGGCAGTAATTTTTTCGATCTTCAATTCTGTAAACGGCTGGCGGTGGCCGACATTGCGGCGGTAACGGGACTTTGGCTTGAACTTCACAATCATCACCTTTTTCGACTTGTCATGTTTCAGGACAGTTGCATCTACTTTGGCTCCATCCACTGCCGGCTTTCCGATCATCACTTTGGATCCGTCCTCTTCAGCGACCATCAGCGCGTCAAAAACGATTGGTTTTCCAACTTCGGTTTCAAGCAACTCAACGCGGAGGGTATCGCCCGCGCGGACGATGTATTGCTTTCCGCCTGTTTGAATGACTGCAAACATATATTTTCGCGGCTCCAGTGGTCATCAAGGCTAAATGTCTACGACTCCGTCTGCCTGCGAACATTAGGATTAACACCGAAAGAGTATCTTTTTCACCAAATAATGTCAAGGGGATCGCCGAGCTTCAGCCCGTGCTTTTGCATGGTTCCGGCCGGGACCTCGAGCACCATGTCTGCATCAGCCTCTGGAAGATAGGAAACCTCCGGATTCTGCCCTGCCAAAGGAGCGGATTCAACTTTATCAACGATGATCCATTGATTCAACCAAATGATATCGAGCGGAAATTTCATATTCTTCATCCAGATCATCGGACGGCCAGCGCTTGGAAAAACAAAGAGCATTCCCTCGCCTTTGAGAAGCGATTCCCTTCCGGAAAGCCCGCGCTCAAGCGCCTGCGGAGATCGCGCCACATCCACCTGCCACTCGGTTTTGTCCGGAAACCGCATCATTGCGGACTGATCAAAAAATGGGATAAACGGCATAAACCGGAATGCCAGCCACAAAAGGCCAACCCCGAAAATAATGACAAGCCACGAGATCCAAAATGGACTGCGAATGCTGTTCATATGTTAGGCGTTAGGGAGTTAGGGAGTTAAAGAAAATACGAAAGCCTAAATCCCTAAAGGCTAAAGGCTAAAGGCTTTAAGACATTTAAGAATTTTTTGAACGAAAGACGAGGACGATTCCGGATGCGATCATAAAAAAACTCAAGACTCCGAGCGCGAGCAATTTGTCGCGGCTCTGCAAAAACAATCCGGAAAGCCCGAACAAAGTCGCGACAAGCGCGTACATAAACACGACGCGCGGCTGACTCCATCCAAGATCGAGCAGACGATGGTGAAGATGTCGCCGATCGTGGCGAGTCGTCGCGCGAAGCCCGCTTTTCAGAAATCTCCGGAGAATCACCCAGGCCGCGTCCAAAAGCGGGATGCCTAGAACAAGAAGCGCGATCGCAAGCTTGCCTCCGGAAATCACGGCCAGCACGCCAACCGCGTATCCGACAAACGTGCTCCCTCCCTCGCCGAGAAAAATGGAAGCCGGATAAAAATTCCAAACAAGAAATCCAAGAAACGCGCCGAGAACGACTGTGGAAAGATGCGCCACATCCGGCTGAAAATACGCGGCTGTGAGCGAGAGAAGCATAACCATGAGCGCGCCGACGGACGAAACGCCGGTCGTGAGACCATCAAGACCGTCCAAAAATTTGGTGGTGTATGTGATGACGAGAAGCCAGACAAAAACAAGTATGTCGGATTGCCAAGAGGCAAGTTCGATAACGCCGCCGAACGGATTGGTGAGCTTACTGACTTCGATGCCGAACACGACTGCGACCGTCGAAGCGAGGAGTGGAGCGAGGATCGTGAACTTAGGCGGAAGATCATAACGGTCGTCCAAAAATCCGCCGATCATCAAGATGAACCCGCCAAGAAGAAATCCGGCGTACTGCCTGAATTGAATCAATCCTGCGGTCATTGCAGGATTGAAATAAACCAGGGCGAGCGTGGCAATTGCGACCGCCGCATAAATCGCAAGCCCGCCAAGAAGGGGCGTTGGCTTTTGATGGATTTTACGGCTCCCATTCCCTTCTTCCGGCTTGTCAACAATTTTAAAACGGCTGGCGAGCGCCATCACCAGGCGCGAGAGAACAAACGACAGCGCAAACGCCCCCAAAAACCAATAGATCATAAACTCTTGGCTTTTTCAATTTGCAGTTTTCCCCCGGGTTGGAGCACAACCGTATCGCGGCGCGTAAGCTTGCCTTGTAAAAGCGCGTCCGCAATCGCCGTGTCAACTTCATCCTGAATCACGCGGCGCAACGGACGAGCGCCGAACTTCGGATCAAATCCTTTCCGCGCCAGCGCCTCAATCGCCTCGTCCGACGCGCGGAACCGAATCCCTTTTGCTTCGAGCCGATCTGAAACGGATTTCATAAAAAGACGCGCGATCTTTTCCACATTGTTAAGCGACAGCGGACGAAACACAACCACGCCGTCAAAACGGTTCAAAAACTCCGGATGATACACCTGTCGAAGTTCGACTTCGAGCAAACGCGTTTTCATCTCCTCCATCGTTGTCCCGGCCGAGACCGCGTCTTGAATGTAATCCGCGGCCGCGTTCGATGTGGCGACTATAATCGTATTTGAAAAATCCACGGTGCGGCCGGTCGCGTCCGTCAAGCGCCCATCATCAAAAACTTGAAGAAAAAGATTGAGCACGTCCGGATGCGCCTTCTCAAGCTCATCCAAAAGCACGATGGAAAATGGATGTCGCCGCACGGCTTCGGAAAGCTGGCCGCCTGCCCGGCTCCCGGGCGAACCGATCAGTTTGTTGATCGCAAGCGGATCCTGATATTCGGACATATCAAAACGGATCATGGCATCCTCGCTCCCGAAATACGTTTCCGCGACTGTCTTCGCGAGCTCGGTCTTGCCAACGCCGGTCGGCCCAAGAAACAGAAACGCGGCGATTGGACGATGATCAGACCGCAACTCGGTGCGCGCGCGGCGGAGCGCGGAAGACACGGCTTTAACAGCTTCATCTTGTCCGATGATGCGACCGTGCATACGATCCTCGAGATGCAGCAGCTTGTCGCGCTCATCCTCGGCGACTTGCGTCAATGGAATGCGCGTCTTCTCGGCCATAATTTTCGCGACATCCTCGCCTGTCACGAGCGCGTCCTTGCCGCGCGCTTTTGCGACGGCAAGCGCGATTTCACGACAAATTTCGATCGCCTTTTCCGGCAAAAACTCATCATGGATATAGCGATCGGAAAGCTGTACGGCCCTCTCGACAGCCTCGTACAAGAAAAAAATGTTGTGCTCGGCTTCCATGTTGCCGATATACGCTTCGACAATGCGAATCGCGGACGAGACATCCGGCTCCGAAACCAACACCTTTTCAAACACGCGGCCGAATGCGGTGCGCTCGATCACGGACGCGTACGCTTCTGGCGTTGTCGTGGCGATCGCGAACGCGAATCCGCGCGAAAGAAAGTCCACGAGCATGGCGACAAGATCAGCCGTCTGCTCGCCGCCCTGGGTGAACCCCGTCAACTGTTCGAGGTGCGGGATGGCGAGCACAATGTTGCGAGCCCGCGCAACATCCGCAAGCGCTTCCATCAGGCGGGCTTGCGCCACTTCCGGCGTCGCGCCGGCAATCAAGGTTGGGATCGAAAGCGCGACCAGACGCTTGTCCTTCAATATGTCCGGCACGCGCTCCTCGACCATACGCTCGGCAATGCCTGCGAGAAGCGCGGTCTTCCCAACTCCATCCGGTCCAACCAAGACGACGCTCTGCCTTCCTCCCTCGATCACGCGAAAAATGGACTCCATTTCTGCCTCGCACTCAACCAAAAGCGGCAAGCGCCCCTCCACCGAGGCTGTAGTCAAATCTTCGGAAAGCGCATCCAGGGTCTGGGTTGCGACCGATGTCCGCGCGCGGTTCATGGGGCCTGTCGGCTTGTAAACGGCCGCTTTGCGAAACTGTTCATACCGCTCGCGCAACTGCGCATCCACGCGAATCCACGCGACCGTGTTCGTAAACCGCTCCTCATCAACCCCGAGTCCGTACAACAGTTCTTTCACGAATGCATCGCGCAAAAACGACTGATGTAAAATCTCGGTCGCCGAGACACGCGGCCGGCCAGAAGAAAACGCGTCCGAAAATGCCGCAAGCAAAACCTGTTCCCCTTCTTCGGAAAGGCCTTCCTCTTCTCCGACTTCGCGAGAAGAGAGCCGGCGCGCGAGCGCGTCTTTGACTTGCGGAAATGTGATGCCAAGGCGCACAAACAACACCGCCGCTTTATCCGAATCAAGGAAGACGGAGAAAAAATGAACCGCGTCAATCGTTCGATGTCGGCTGCTTCGCGCTAGCTCGGCAGCCGCATCGACAAGTTTTCTCGCCTCTTCGTCAAACAAGAGAGCGATATTTTTCCATCGCTTTCCGATGACGGAAAGAGGGCTTGAAAAAACCGTGTGCACAAGATGCCGCGGCATCACCGCCTTTTTCTGCGAAGCTTCGCTGAAGCGAAAAAAAACAAACGCAAACCCGAGACACGAGGCAAAAAAAAGCAGAACTCCGGCCGATGGTTCAAGCCAAAATGCCAAGGTCGCAAGGGTATCCAGCGTTCCGCCGAGAAATACGATGAAAAAAAACCAAAGAAACGTCGCGCACGCGAATACGAGAGCCGCGACGCTTACAATGGTTGAGGCCCTTACTTTTGCTGTGTGCTCGGCCGCCGCGACTGCATCGGTTGGATCGCCCCATGCGTAAAGATCCGAATCAATTTGAATTCCAAAACGCGGAATCATAGAAAAAGAAAAATAATCTGTAACAAAATGCCGACCACCGCAACCGGAAGTAGAAAAAGATAAAAAATTCCAACAACGATCATAAGCGCGGCCCACGCGAGAAGCGCAAGACCTAAAAAAACCGTCACGAAAAAACGCAACAGGAAACTGATGGCTCGGCCGGATGGTGTCGCGTCGCCGTACATCGGAACGAAAAGATTTCTCGACCAGACATCAAATCCGAGAAAACACGACATCGAACGAACCGACGTAGCGAGCTGTTCCGCGACGAACATCAAGCCTGCCGTGTACCACCACACGGGAAACCAGATGATCGCGCGCCCAAACTCGGAAAAAATAAACCCGAAAAGGGATGTTTCCATGGCGGATATTGTATCAAAAATACGGCAAAAGTACAGAAGGGGAACACAAAAAACTCGACTTTTTTCATTCGATAAACTTTTGCAAAGTCTCCATCAGGCGCAAATAGAAGCGCAAGTTGTGCACGGTAGCAAGGCGAAGACCGAGCATCTCGTCAACGGTAAACAGATGGCGGAGGTATGCTCGCGACGTGGTCTTGCACGTTTCGCAATCGCAAAACTCGTCAATCTTGGACTCATCAAACCGGTTCCGCTCGTTCGTAATGTGGAGTTTGGAATAAAACTCCGTCACACTTCCACCCACCTTCTTCCCCCCTCGGGCAAGTGGGAAAACACATGCTTCCTCTCGTGTGTCCCCATTTTCAATGGGGACGACAGTGGATTTGCCGGCAAGTTGTTCCGCAGCAACCGCTTCCCAATCCACAATGTTCGGATTCTCGATCCAGACAAAAAGAGTCCCATGGCGCGCGTTGCGAGTCGGCAAAACGCAATCGAACATATCCACGCCGGAAAAAACATTCGCGACAATCTCCTCGGGCATGCCACCGCCCATAAAATAGCGCGGCTTGTTTTCGGGCAGAAGGCCGCACACATGCGTGGTCATCTTGTACATATCATTGCGCGACTCGCCGACCGAAAGCCCGCCGATCGCATAGCCGTCGAATCCAATTTTCAAAAGTCCGTCTACGGAACGCGAGCGAAGGTCGGCGTAAATGCCGCCTTGGACGATGCCAAACAGTTGGGATCTTATAGCTTTTAGCTTATAGCTTATAGGACTTTCCTTATTCCCCGAGCGGAGGTCTGCGTGCCAGCCTGATGGCTGGGAGGGGCTCGAGCGTTCGCTGCCTTCGACAAGCTCAGGCAATAATGCTTTTCCAGCCGCGAGATTCATAAAAGCGTCCTTGCTACGCCTCGCCCAACGAAGCGAGCGTTCCATCGCGTCCTCAAAACGTTCGCGCGTCGAACAACCGTCTGCCACATCATCAAACTGCATCCGGATGTCAGAGCCGATCGCTTCTTGCATTTTCATCGAACTCTCCGGCGTAATCATAACGCGCGCGCCGTCAATGTGCGACTTGAAATCAACGCCTTCTTCAGTTGTCTTGTTCATCTTCGATAAACTGAACACTTGATACCCGCCGCTGTCAGTCAACATTGGGCGATTCCATCCCATCAACTTCGGCATCCCGCCGAGCTTCTTCATCCCTTCAAGTCCGGGACGCAAAAGAAGGTGATAGGTGTTCGACAAAATGATTTGAGCTCCAAGACTCTCAACTTCTTTTGAAGTGAGCGTCTTCACCGCACCCTTGGTCGCGATTGGCATAAACACCGGCGTTTCCACAATGCCGCGCGGCAACATGAGCCTGCCGCGCCTCGCTTTCCCTTTTTTCCCGAGCAGTTCGAACATATTTACATTATCGCCTAAATCCCTAGTGCTTTAATGCCTTCAGTACCGTTTGACACGAACGAGGAATCATGGCATACTTCTTTGTCGCTTTCAACTTGCGACAAGGAGGAAACCATGAGACTGCTTTACACCCATGACCAGAAACCAACAGCGCTTCAGAACGGAGACAAAATTTCTTTCACCCTAAACCCCGAAGTCTGTTTCGGACAACTCGAAATCACACGAGGCGTCAGACGCCTCCTATTCCGAAACGGCGACAGATTCTCCGAAACCGAAGAACTCGCTGGAAATCTCGCGCAGGAACCGCAGGACTTCCACGACTCCGCGCTCCTGATCATTTCCCTATTCGGATTTTCTCTCTCGAATGTAGAGGTCACCCAGGATCGGTTACAAGGGACGGTTCAAACGGAAGTATAAACAGACACTTGCATTCCAAGCACTCCCAAATTCTCGGGAGTGTTTTTATTCCCGCAAATCCAAATCCTCCAGCAATTTTTTCTGCTGTTTTGACAACCTTGTTGGAGTCATTACTTCAACAACGACAATCTGATCCCCGCGGCCGTTGCGGCCTAACACTCCCTTGCTGCGCAAACGCAACTTCGCGCCGGTCTGGGTTCCTGCCGGAATGGAAAGCTCGACCGGCCCGTCAATCGTATCAATTTTTACACGGTCGCCGAGCGCGGCCTGCGTAAATCCGACGCGCAACATGGAATAAATCATATTCCCATCACGCTGAAATCTTTGGTCCGCACCGACGTGAATCCGCACATATAAATCCCCTGCGACCCCGCCTTTTACGGCCTCGCCCTCGCCGCGCAAGCGTAACACCGCATCATCCTCGACTCCAGCCGGAATCGAAACGGACAATGTTCTCTTTTGCGACAGAACTCCGATGCCGCGGCAGTTGGTACACAAAACAGACGGAATCTCCCCTTCACCGCCGCAATCCGAACACGTCACATTGGTTTGGATCGTACCAAGCACCGTGCGCTGTGTCACGGTGCGCACGCCACGCCCATTGCAAGCCGCGCATGTTTTTCGCGTCGTTCCGGGTTCTCCGCCATTGCCGCCGCAACGTTCGCAAACGGATGATTTTGTGATACGAATCTCCCGATCCATGCCAAATACCGCCTCACGAAACGAAATTTCCACATCCACCTGAATATCGCTCCCGCGCCGCTCCCGACGACGGCCGCCGCGCGCTCCACCAAACCCGAACATGTTCCCGAACAAATCTCCAAGATCCTCAAATCCAGCTGACTGAAATCCGGAAAATCCGCCGGAAAACCCACTGAATCCCTGATTTCCGCCAGCGGATCCATCGAACGCCGCCGCTCCGAACTGATCATATGTACGACGCTTCTCTGAATCTCCAAGCACTTGGTACGCCTCGTTCACTTCTTTGAATTTTTCCGCGTTGCCGGTTGGCTTGTCCGGATGAAATTGATGCGCTAATTTACGGAAGGCTTTTTTAATGTCTTCCATCGAGGCGTTTTTTTCAACGCCGAGGACGCGATAGTAATCTTTGTCGGACATGAATGAGAAATTAGTGGCCGCTGCCGGCCGGAGAAACAAATGCGAGATACGAAACGTAGATAAGAAACACGATGAACATGAACACAAAAAAACTTGTAATCGGATGCCATTCCGCGATTCCGTACAGTTGATGGATCATGCGCGGACACGCGTCCGGAGGCGGCAACACAACTGCGGACGCACATCCGGAAGCGATTTCCCATTGTCCGACAATTTGCTGCTCGAGATTCATAAATGCGAAAACGCAGGTTATTATAGGTTATAGGAATAGACGAAAAAATTTTTCTTATAACCTATAACCTATAACCTATAACCTCTTGAGTCTGTAGAAAAATGAGTTAAGAAATTCCTTAAAAATCGACCCGTTATCCT
>CAZPPQ010000014.1:0-21181 GCA_964588505.1 uncultured Gammaproteobacteria bacterium
TGGGGGAAGAAAATTTTTTAATCCTTTTAATATATGAAAACCGTAGGAATAATTGGTGGTTTAGGACCTGAAACAACCTCTGAATTTTATTTGGAGCTAATTTTTTCATGTCAGAAACTCAATAAGGTTAATAGACCACCAATTTTGATATATAGCGTTCCTCTGCCGTATGATATCGAGGAAGACGCTATTGCAAGGGGCAAGGGAGAGGAACGCTGTGTTCCTTTTATTTCAGAAGCGGCGAAAAAATTAGAAAAAGCTGGTGCTGATTTTTTAGTAATGCCCTGTAATTCTCTCCACGCTTTTATCGAGGACCTACGAAGCGCTGTAAAAATTCCGGTGCTTAGTATTGTCGAGGAAACGACAAAATTTTTGAAAAAAGAAAATATTTCCGAAGTCGGAATTATTTCTACCTCGATAACCCTCAATAAGAAATTGTATGAAAATTCATTCATAGCAAATGGAATCAAACAAATTACACCGGACGATTTTCAGCAAGCCAAAATTGGAAAGATGATTCATAATTTGGTGTCTAATAGACACGACAACAAAGACCGTGAAGAATTGATAAAAGTTATTAACGATTTTGAAACGAAAGGAATTGATCATGTTATTTTGGCTTGCACCGATTTACAATTATTGATACCTCATCATGCTAGATTGAAAATCTACGACACAATGAAAACTTTTGCCGAAGCAACAGTTCAAGAAATTATTAGTAATTAATTGAATGCCGCCAAAGAAAAACTTGAAATTGTCAGCGGTGCGGCTCCGCCGCCTTTCCGAATTTTCGTGGGGGGACTTCCTCGCCGCCACAGGCGGCGAAAGTGGTTCGGACTAATTCAAGAATACAGCACCAAAAAGACACCTCATCAAAGGAGGTGTCTTTTTATGGAATGAATTATCGCGTGAGACTGATGGTCTGGCTCAACTCGGCAGACGGGGCCGCGAGGGTGATGCGATTATTCGCGTCCTTTGAAATATTATATCCTGTGTCATAATCCGTAACCAGAGTCCAGTGCGCGCCTGTCGCGGACGGATCATACGGGAGCGAGGAGAGAAAATTAGGGACAAGACATGGGCCGATGTCATAATTTCCGACACCGACAGCCATCTTTGTCGCAGTGGCCGGGACTGCTCCTGTCGCACAAGTGAACTGACCGCGGTTCTCGGCCATATTTGCGCTGATCGCGTTCATCACGACATTGAGATGCGAGTAGCGTGTTGAATTACGGGCGCTTGCGAACTGACGGGCCGGATTTAACGCCGCAATAACGATCCCGACCAAGATGGCAATGAGCGCCATCACAATAAGAAGCTCGAGCAACGTGAACCCGCGAATGCTTTTTGTGTGATACATACAAAAAAGAGTGAATAAAAATTGTTTCTATTATACTCTCATTCCGTTTTTATTCATACAACATACTCATCCACAGCAAAATACGGTATACTGAAAGCGATCGAACCAATAACAAGTTTCCGTAACTCTTTATTGCGAGGAGTAAAATAGTTCAATGCGTGTCCCCCTGCCAAGGGGGACGACAGGGGGTGTGACTACGTCGCAGACCTCCCCTTTTCCCCTCCTTGGCAAGAGGGGAAATGCAAACGAGTTCGCAATGACGAAAAAACCCTGCAACGGTTTCAAAATCACCTATGCCAATCAAACGGACGAAAATTGCACCGAAAACAGTTACGGGGGACGTCCAGGAAGAGTTTGGAAAAATTCTTGAGCAGTCGGTAAAAGAGTCGCAACAAATCCCGGCGCTCCGCGAAGTCGGAAAACTTTCACGGGCAACCATCCGCGAGCTCGTGGATAAACTTGTTGTTTTTGCGTTTATCTCCGGAGCTTCGGACATCCATATTGATCCATCCGAACGCGTAGTTACGGCGCGCTTTCGTATTGACGGCATTCTCCACGACGTCCTCTTGCTCCCAAAAGAAACGCAACCGCTTGTCATCACGCGTGTAAAAGTCCTTGCAGAACTGCGCACGGACGAACACCAGTCCGCTCAAGACGGACGGTTCCGTATTATCCACGAAAAAATACCGATTGACATCCGTGTTTCCATCATCCCGACTTTCTACGGCGAAAACATCGTGATGCGCCTGCTCATCGGCCATGTGCGCGCGCTCGGGCTACCAGATCTGGGGCTTGCGGAAAAAGATCTCAAAAAAATCGAAAAAAATATCAAGCGGACGCATGGGATGATCCTCGCAACCGGCCCGACCGGATCTGGAAAAACCACCACGCTTTACGCCATTCTTCAAATTCTAAACCAACGCAACCGCTCCATCATCACGATCGAGGATCCGATCGAGTATTCAGTCGGTGGCATCACGCAAATCCAGGTCAATCCGCAGACTGGCCTCACGTTCGCACAAGGGTTGCGTTCCATCGTGCGCCAAGATCCAAACATCATCATGGTTGGCGAGATCCGCGACGAAGAGACAGCGAATATCGCGGTCAACGCGGCCATGACCGGCCATCTTTTGCTTTCAACTCTGCACACGAACGACAGTGCCGTCACCCTGCCGCGCTTGCTTGATATGGGCATCGAGCCGTTCTTGATCGCTTCAACAGTAAACGCCGCCGTTGGCCAACGCCTCATCCGAAAAGTCTGCCAAAACTGCGCGAAAAAACGGAAGCTGACAAAAATCGAACGCGACAGCCTCGCCTCTTCGATTTCCAGACAGATTTTAGACAGATACGATTCCTCGTTCGCCGAACCGGTCGGATGCGCAACATGCAACAATACCGGATACATCGGCCGCATCGGAATTTACGAAGTACTCGAAATGTCCGAAAAAGTCCGTCATATGATTATGCAGCGCGCGAACGCGGACATGATCCGCAAGGCCGCGGCTGAAGATGGGATGACGACCATGCTCGAAGACGGATTACGCAAAGCATCCGAGGGGCTGACATCCATTGCCGAAGTGCTTCGTGTGATACACGAATAAGGCGATATGTCCAAAAGAAAAAAAGATCTTCCTATGTCGGATCTTGATCAAAAAAATAAAATCGAGGATCCGCGCACCTGGGCAAAAACAAAAATTTCGTTCCTGTCACGATTATCTGCAAAAGATAAAATTGTTTTTTTCAAATACCTCGCGGTTATGATTGACGCCGGAACCCCGCTCGAAAAAGGGCTCATCGCCATTCACAATCAAACGCGGTCTTCCCTGATGCACAAAATCCTTCATATCATCCTGACAGATGTCGCGTCCGGAGAATTCCTTTCGACCAGTCTTAAAAAAATGCCGCAACTGTTCGATCCCATGTCCATCAGCCTGATCACGGTCGGAGAAAACTCCGGCACGCTTTCGCAATCGCTCTTGCGCATCGGAGAACAGATCGAAAAAAGCCAGGAACTGAAGCATAAAATCCAAGGAGCTCTTCTTTATCCGATCATTGTGGTTGTCGCGACAAGCGGAATAGCCGCCTATCTCCTTCTTGTGCTTCTTCCGCAAATTACGCCGCTCTTCGCATCGCTGAATGTAAAAATCCCATGGACAACGCAGGTTGTCGTGGCTTCATCCTCTTTTGTCTTGCATTACGGCCTTTACCTTCTTCTCGGAATTGCCGCCATTGTCGTTGCCGGAACATTCGCCCTTCGAATTCAGAAAATTCGTTTTCTTTTTGATTCCATACTTTTACGAATGCCTGTCGCAGGGCCGCTCATCAAGCAAGTTCAAATCGCGCAATTTGCCAGAATTCTCGGAACACTTCTCAAATCCGGAATCACAATTATTGAAGCACTTTCAATCGCCGGAACATCGCTTTCCAACATGATCTACAAACAAACGCTCTTTGCCATGAGCCGCGAGATTCAGAACGGCTCGAACATCTCAACACATCTTTTCTCAAAAAGAAAATTGTTCCCACCATTCATCACTCAAATGATTTCCATGGGGGAAGAAACCGGAAAGCTCGATGACAGCTTCTTGTTCGTCGCCGAATTTGCCGAGCGCGAAGTGGATGATGCGACAAAAACTCTTACGACCATTCTCGAACCTCTTTTGATGCTCGCGATCGGCGGACTGGTCGGATTCATCGCGATCGCGATTATCACTCCGATCTATCAACTGACGAGCGGGATTAAATATTAGGAAGTTAGGAAGTTAGGGAATTAAAGAAAATACTAAAGCCTAAATCCCTAATGCCTAATGCCTAAATTATGCGCGGTTTTTCATTCGTGGAAGTTATCGTGGTTGTCGCTCTCCTCGGCCTCTTGGTTAGCGTTGGCACGGCCGTCTCTTTCGATTACTTGAACAATCAACAGCTCCGTGTCGCGGGAGAAACTATTTTTGACACTCTCAAACAAGCGCAGGCGGACGCGGACAGTCAAACAGACGCAGAATCATTCGGTGTCAAAATTCTTCCAAATCAAACGATTGAATTTCAAGGGACAAGCTACACAGCACGCACACCATCCAAAGACAGAACATTTGATCTTCCTCTTACTGTCACGATCCCCGCCGCTTCAGAAGTCGTATTCCAACCGGTCTCTCCTTTCCCTGTTCAAGCAACGACGCTCACCATCCAAAATGATCGCACCGCGATTGACATCAGCATCAACGCCTATGGACTCATGGAAAAAACAGAACGGGCAATCAATAATTGAAATTCTTATCGCGATCGCTTTACTCTCGATTGCCACGACAAGCAGTTTCGCGCTCATCTCCACAACCATTTCCGAAGGCGCGTTTGCGGAATACCAGACGCAGGGTCGCGCGCTTCTTGCCTCCGGGCTTGAGGCGGTGCGGCAGATTCGGGACCGGCAATGGGATTTGCTTACGGCCGGAGACCATGGACTTGCCATTCAAGAATCCGAATGGATTTTTTCCGGAACCGAAGACATCCAAGATGAACGATTCCACCGCACAGTGACTGTGACGGAAACGAACGCGGACGAACGCGAGGCTCGTCTTCGTGTTTCGTGGGACCGCGGGGGAAGGACGATCGCCTTGGAGTCAACCGCACATCTCACAAATTGGCAGGAGCTTGAAGTGTGGGGAAATTGGGGCGACCCGTACATCGTCGCTTCCCTTGACATCGGGCCGGAAGGCAAAGGCACTGGAGTTTCCGTGCTTGGAGAGCATGTGTTTATGACTGCGGAAGATATGCATGAACACCGTCCGACATTTTTTTCTATCAACACGGAAACAATCATAGACCCGTTTATCGAATCTTCCGGTCCACCGAATGAAGATCTTAAGGATGTCGTGACAAATGACGACGCGGATATCGTGTACGCGATCGGCGTAAAATCAAGCAACCAGCTCCGCGTGTTTGATGTTTCGAATCCGGCAAATCCGACGCAGGTTACAACGCGTTCCCTGCAGGCGAACGGCCATATGGGGACCATAGCTGGCCAATATCTGTACGTCGGCGCCGCGAACGGCATGCATATTTTCGATATCTCGGATCCCGACGCTCCGGCCGAGGTCGGGACATTCTCTCCTGGTGTCGATGTGCGCGACATTTCGGTTTCCGGAACTGTTGCATATCTCGCGACTCCGAACGACAGCGAGGAGTTGATGATTGTGGATGTTCAAAATCCAGCGATCCCTACAAAAGTCGGAGCCGTGAATCTCTCCGGCGGCGTTGATGCGCGAAGCGTCTCGGCTTACAAAAATAAACTTTATCTCGGCCGCTACAACAACTCGAGCACGAATCCGGAAATTTATATTTTCGACCGCACTGCGCCGACGGCCCCGATCTTTCTAAATGCATTCGACAATGGCGGAGACGCAAACAGTCTGATTCCGGCCGGACCTTACCTCTTTACGGCAACAAGCGTGAGCAATCGCGAATTCACGATCTACCATATCAGCGATCCCTTAAATCCATACATCGAGGCAAGCCTTAATCTTTCCCAGGTCGCTACCGACCTCGATCTTATGAATAACACGATATACATTTCACTCCGAAGCAATGATGCTTTTCAAATCATCCGCCCGCGATAACGGCTTTTCGCTTGTCGAAACCGTTATCTATATCGCCCTTCTTGCCATCAGCCTTACGGCGCTGGTGTATGTTTTTACATCGAGCCTGCAAACATATGCCATCCTTTCCGCGCAAGCGACTATGAATCAGAATACGCAAGTGATCGAGCGTATTTTTCTCCGCACGCTGGAGCAATCAACAACTGTTACAGTTCCAGTATCCGGATCCGGATCAACGCTTTCGCTCACCATGCCGGACGCTCCGCAAAATCCGACCATATTTTCAATTTCCGATCAAACTCTCATGATAAAACAAGGAACCGGAGTCGAAACTCCCATCTCGACCGACTTTCTGCGTGTAACCGGATTTACGGTCACGCGACTTTCGGCAACGCCTCCGGCCCTCATAATCTCCCTGACATACGAAATCGAACCGCTTCCAGGGGTAATAATTCCATCTTCTTCCACATTCACCTATGCTTTTCGATACGAGTAATGAAAAAAAAGGATTTACGCTCGTTGTGAGTGTGATGATCGTGTCCGTTATTTTAGCGTTGATTGCCGTGGCTTCGGCGCAACACATCGTCTTTTTTCAAAAAGAAGAAACTGCCTACGAGGATGCGTTTGCGGCAAAAATCCTTGCGGAAGGATGCACCGAGCAGGCTCTTCTTAAATTCAGGCAGAATCAGGCATACCGGGGCGACGAAATCCTTACATTGAACGGAGGCCAGTGCACGATCCGACCGATCTTGGGCAGTGGACCGTTCACGCTTGAGACCGAGGCAATGGTCAATGCGAGAACTTCGAGATTTCAAATCAAAATCGCGGATACGGAATCCTTTCAGATCACGCAATGGAAACCGGTGAGTAGTTTTTGATTTTACTCCGCGGCCATCGATATTGCTCTGGCAATAAAATTTTATTCCACGAACCTTTTATCCCTCAAGCCTTTTATTCCCCGAGCGAAGTCCGGTAGAGCCGGACGAAGTCGAGGGGATCGTTATATTCATCGAGCATGTCGCAATGACGAGAAGGCGCGCCCCTCGATTCCGCTCGCCTTCGGCTCGCTCCACTCGGGGAATAAAATTCCGGGGATCATCATATTCCCCGATCCTGTCTGGCGACTCGTCATTGTGAGCCCCTCCGTCGTTGGTAATGGAGAATTTTTTACCAATCACTTTTCTTGATCGCTTCCGCGGCCGCGGCGACTTGCGCTTCTTGTTTCGATGATCCAGTTCCGGTTGCGACCAAATCCTTATTTACATACACGCCAACCTCAAAAATTTTTGCGTGATCCGGACCGGTTTCTGACAAAACTTTATACGTTGGTGTGACCCCAAGCTTCTCCTGTGCCGTCTCTTGAAAACGGCTCTTCGGATCAATATACAATTGTTCATTCAAAATCCGCGGCAATTCCACGAGCACATTCTTTGTGATAAACACTTTCGATGCATCCCATCCGGCATCGAGATAAATCGCCCCAATAATCGCTTCGAACGCGTTGGCCAAAATGTACCGACGGGCTTTGGAATTTGAGTCCTTCGTCTCGCCGCGCGACATCATCAAATATTCTTCAACTCCAATACGTTCGCAGATGATCGCAAGCATATCCGCGTTCACAAGCGCCGCGCGCCAGTTTGTGAGCTCTCCCTCCGGATTTTCGTAATGCTGATACAGATATTCGGTAACAACGAGCTCGAGCACCGCGTCTCCCAAAAATTCAAGCCGCTCGTTGTGGCCGATTTCAAAATTCGGATGCTCGTTCAAATAAGACCGATGAACAAGCGCTTGGCGCAACGTATCCTTATTTTGAAACGTCACGCCGAGGGTTTGTTCTAGTGAAACAATGTCTGGCATAGATGATGATTAGGTTGTTTCTTCTTTCTTTTTCTCTTCCTTATCCACTTCTTTCACTTCCCCATTCGCAAGCATATCCTTATAGATCGCACCGATCACGCCGTTCACGAACCGGCCGGACGCGTCGCCGCCAAAACTTTTAGCCAGCTCGATCGCCTCGTTAATCGCGACCTTCGACGGTACGGTTTTGGAAAATTTCAGCTCATAAATTCCGACACGAAGGATATTGCGGTCAATGACGGTAATGGATTCGATCGGCCAATCCGGCGCGAATCGCGTGATGATTCCATCAATCTCTTCCCTGTGCGACATGGTTCCGTTCACAAGCTCATCAATAAATCCACCGTCGTCAAAATCCGGAGCAAATTCCGAACGATTGTAGGCCAAAATTTCCGCAACCTTTTCATCTTTCTGCCCCAAAAAATCCCATTGATACAAAGTTTGCATTGCGATCGTGCGTGCAAGATGACGGTTTGACATAAAGAACGGTGGTTGATGGATTTTTTATTCTGCCTTTTTGACTGCTTTCTTTCCCTTTGAGGCCTCGACTTTCCCCGCATTGGCCGAAGCTTCGACCTTGTCATGATGATGTCCGGAGTGCGTGGCCTTTTTGAGAAGGCGTGCGACGGATCGAGATGTGTTCACCACTTCTCGGCCGCGATAAAATCCACAAGCCCTGCATGCGCAATGCGGCTGTACCGGCTTGTGACATTTTGCGCACGAGGTAAGCGCGAGCTCTTTTAACGCAAAATGCGCGGATCGCTTGTGTTTATCCGAGTGTGTACGGCGATGTCCAGGAAGACCCATAGGAATAAGAGTAAATACGCAAGAAGAATAGCAGGCCGGCGGCGGCACGTCAAGAAAATGGAAAAAAACGGCCTGCAGGAATCCTGCGGGCCGGTAAGCGGCAAAAAGCTTAAATCTTGATGAGTATGCCATCCAGAATAATTTGAGGATTCCCGAGCTTGCCTTCCTGCTTCGCAAGATTCATGAAATTATCCGCGAGAGCAAGGTGACGTCTGAAAAGCTCGCTGATCGCGACTGGCCCCTCGGCCGAGCGGGCAGCCATGCCGCCGCTCACATAAATAGCCGGAGCCACTTTTACAATCAATTTTGCCATAATCGGATTCGACGGAGTATGAATGGCAAGGCGTGGAACGGACGGACAGCTCGGTGGCTTCGGGCGAACGGTCAAAATGGATCCGCCAATCGAAACCGAAATGTGGATGGTCTCCTCGCTTACACGGATCGTCCGCGCGCAGACAAGCGCATGGAAGCGCACGAGCGCGCGTGAAGCGTCCTCTTTGTCTTTGCACGGGAAGAGAACGACAAACTCATCGCCTCCGACACGCGCGACGATATCGTCCGCGCGCTTGAAACATTCGAGCATAACGTCACGGACTGCGCAAAGATAGGCATCCCCGGCGTTATGGCCGTGCATGTCATTGACCTTCTTCAACAAATTTACGTCAATGTACGCAGCACAGACCTGCTGATCGCCTTGGCGCAACGCGCGGCTCACCATGCGGACGGCGTGATTCTCAAGACCTCGCCGATTAAAAAGCCCTGTCATCGGGTCAACCGCGACCAAAGGTTCCAGTGCCTTGAGCTTCCGTGTCAAGTCTTGTCCTTTTCTGTATTGCAACGCAAGACCAAGTCCTAACAAAACGATGAGCGGCGCACAAACCCAAAATCCCAACATTTAAAACCTCCTGTCAGTTAAAAGGAACGAGGTGAAATCTTACATTAAAAATCGCGTTTTGTCAATGGCCGCAAACAAAACGAATATTCTAACCTGAGGGTGCGGAAAAACTTGATTATTCTTCGAGCGGAGCGCGGCGGAGTCGAGAAGTAAGCCTTGCGAACCAAAACACCGGAAATGCCCGAGTGTTTTTAATTTTTTCAGACAATCGTTGTGCTTGCGACGCTGTCGCCTTCTTTTTTGAATCGCATAATCCGCACCCCTTGGGTCGCGCGGCCGAGCACGGAAATGGTCGAAAGCCGTGATCGAATAACCTGTCCATGACTCGACATCACAAGCAGGTCGCGCTCATCCTTTGCGCTCATCACCACGGCCGCCACAATCGGCCCGGTTTTCTTCGTGATGTTCGCGGTCTTGATGCCGGATCCGCCGCGCTTCTGAACTTTGTATTCCGTCACATCCGTCCGCTTGCCATACCCGTTCTCCATCACAACAAGCAAGTGAAGCAAACCGCTCTTTTTCGCCGTCCCTTCATCAACCACATCCATTCCGACCACCACATCTGTTCCCTTCAACTTGATGCCGCGCACGCCAGCGGCCGTGCGGCCCATCGGGCGCACATCCCTTTCGTCGAATCGAATACTCTGGCCTTGAGAAGTCGCAAGCACAATCTGATCATTGCCTGTGGTCGGCTTCACCCATTCCAAATTGTCGCCATCATTCAGCTTGATCGCAATGATGCCGGATGCGCGAACATTTTCAAACTCCGCAATCTCGGTCTTTTTCGTCGTCCCTTTGCTTGTCACCATCAAAAAATACTTTGCGTCCCCAACTTCATCCATAGACATAACAGCCGAAACTTTTTCGCCGGGCGCGAGCTGAAGAAAATTCACGAGCGCCTGGCCCTTTGCTGTGCGTGAGGCTTCCGGGATCTCATAGGCCTTAAGCTGGAACACGCGGCCGCGAGTCGTGAAGAACATAATGTCCTTATGCGTGGTCGTTGAAAAAACTTGATCCACGATATCCTCCTCTTTTGTCGTGAGTCCGGCCACGCCTTTTCCCCCGCGCCCCTGCGTATGAAACGTTTCCGGCGGAATGCGCTTGATGTATCCCTCTCGCGTGATCATCACGATCGCCTCGGTATCCGGAATCACATCCTCCATGGAAAATTCCTTTACGCCGTGCGCAACGATCTGCGTCCGGCGATCATCGCCCTGACTCTCGCGCAGAGCTTTCACTTCGTCCGCGATCACGCCGAGCATCCGCTTTTCAGATTTCAAAATGGATTCTAGATCGCGGATCAGCTTCATTTTTTCCTCATATTCCTGCTCAACTTTCAAGCGCTCCAGATTAGCAAGCTGTTGCAAACGCATTTCCAAAATCGCCGCCGACTGCGGTTCGGACAGTTTGAATTGTTTCATGAGATTGAGGCGCGCTTCCTCCTTGTCCTTGGACTTTTTGATGGTGACGATCACCTTGTCAATGTTCAAAATCGCGATCCGTAGACCTTCCAAAATGTGTGCGCGCTCCTTGGCGCGATCGAGATCATATTGCGTGCGGCGGCGGACCACCTCTTTGCGATGCTTCAAAAATTCCTCGAGCGCCATTTTCAAATTGAGCAAACGCGGCTGGCGTCCCTGATCCACGAGTGCAAGCATGTTGAAATGAAATGACTCCTGCAACTGTGTTGTCTGAAACAGACGATTGAGCACATTCTTCGGATATGCGTCCTTTTTGAGTTCGACCACGATGCGCACGCCTTCGCGTGTGGATTCGTCCCGCAAGTCGCGAATGCCTTCGATTTTTTTGTCTCGAATGTTGTCCGCAATCTTTTCGAGCAGAGAGGACTTGTTCACTTGATACGGAATTTCGTGCACGAGAATGACTGCGTTCCCTTTTTTATCTTCGGTGATTTCCGTTTTGGCACGTACCACCACCCCGCCCTTTCCGGTCGCATACGCCTGTTGAAGATCTTTCACATTATAGATGATGCCACCTGTTGGAAAATCCGGGCCTTTCACAAATTTCAAAAGATCATCAATCGTCGCTTCCGGATTTTCGATCAGATGCATGGTCGCATCGCACACTTCTTTCAAATTGTGTGGCGGGATGTTCGAGGCCATGCCGACCGCGATGCCGACTGTGCCGTTCACAAGTAGATTCGGAAGTTTGGATGGAAGCACTTTCGGCTCTTTGTGGGAGCCGTCGAAATTCGGGACAAAATCCACGGTCTCCTTTTCGATGTCCGTAAGCAGTTCCTCGGCCGCGCGGTGGAGTTTTGCTTCTGTGTAACGATACGCGGCCGCAGAATCCCCATCCAGAGAACCGAAGTTCCCCTGGCCGTGGATGAGCGGGTAACGCAATGAAAAATCCTGGGCCATACGCACGAGCGAATCATACACGGCAGAATCTCCATGCGGATGATATTTTCCAAGCACGTCTCCAACCACGGTCGCACATTTTTTAAACTTCGCTCCGGCACGAAGCCCTGTCTGCCACATCGAATACAAAATGCGGCGATGAACCGGCTTCAGCCCGTCGCGCACATCCGGCAGAGCGCGTCCGACGATCACGGACATCGCATAGTCGAGATACGACGTCTGCATTTCATCAACAATGCTTTGGGCTTCCACCCTTCCGATTCCCAATTCTGCTTCGCCTTCAACTTGTAATCGCGGTTGTTTTGACATACTCATTTCTTCTGATCTTCAATCTGTTTTTTCAAAATATCCGTAATAGTCTCAATGGCCTCGCGCCCCTGCACGTTCCGTTTGAGGGCCGAGTTCACATCATCAATCGGGCCCTTGACAGCCTGCCCTGTCTTGTTGCCGAGCTCGCTTACTGTCCCTCGCGCTTGTTCCCATTCCCCACGAATTCCGGCCACGGTCCCTTCAAGCGACCGGCCGACCGTCAGAGACCACCCGCTCACGACACCGGCCAACGCAAGAACAAGGCATATCAAAAATACAATGTGATGGTGGGGCTTTTTTTTGTGAATCACGACCCCTTCGGGCCGGATGTGGACGGACATACGGTTCAAAACTGAAGAGCTTATGGCTTAGAGGTAATAGCTTATAGGATAAAATTCTGATTGCATTTTTTCATAAGCTATAAACTAACACCTATAAGCTTTCTACTGTCTCTCCAAAACAATCATCTGCATATCCTCTTCCGGCAAATCCTTGCGCGACACTTTATATTTTGCTGTATTTTCCCGCTTGCACGCCCCGAGCGCTTTGCAAAAATCATCAATGCCAGCCAATTTTTCCTTTACATTCTCAATCGCGTGCATCATAGGGATGATGATGCGCGGCTCGATTTCAGCCAAAACTTCTACCGCGACTTTCGGCGACATGACTCGCCCTCCACCGACTGGAATCATCAGAATATCAATATTTTCAAGCTGTGAAAGTTCATCATTCGTGAGCGGACGATCCAGTGCCCCGAGATGGGCAAGCCGCGTCTCTTCAACCTCTACGCGAAAAATCAAATTGTCATTGCTCTTTCTTTTTTCATCTCCTTTTGTCGGGGCGGAGATGCTATAAACAAACACGTCTTTCACTTCAAACTCGCCGGGTGCGTTCACAACGAACGGATGTCCGGCAACGGCCGTTGTGTTGTTTGCATCCTCCTCGTTGTGGCTTGAGAGGACCAACTGCGCCTCGAGCGCGCGCGGAAACCGAAGACCTGTCTCGTTTCCGTACGGATCAATCACAATCGTCACCTCCCCCTTCGAAGTTTTTGCCACGATTTCAAAACACGACAACCCATGCCAAGTGATGAACATAAAACCTTTTCAAATCAGAACAATAAGACCTTTTTCATGTCATTGCGAGGAGTCCTGCCGTAGGCGGGACTCCTCGCAATGACAAGGTTAGGATACCTAGATGATACCATTTCACCTCACTGACCGCAAGAGATATTTAAAGCTCTTCTCCGAACGTCCCGCGCCAGTATTCGATCTCCTTTTCCACAGTTTCCAGCTCCGGATCCGGCTCGGTTACCGAGAACCCTTCGCGGAAAAATTTCACTTTTTCGCTAATTTCATCCTTCCACTTCAGATCCTTTGCTTCGAGCGCTTCAAGCTCGTCAATTTTCTTCGCAATCGCATCCCGAATCGCCTCCCATTTTTTGAGCGAAGCTTGATATTCCTGTGAGCCGATATCGAGATCTTTCTCCATCTCCTCTTTTACATGATCCTTTGCATCAAGAATCGCGTCTTCAATCTGATAGCATTGTTCGGCTGTTAATTCTTTCTCAAACAAATCGCTTCGAACAAGCGTCTCGATCGAAACGCCTGCATCAAGATGCGGCTTAATCTTTTCTGAAACAACCGCATCCACATGCTCCAAAACAAGCCTCTTTTCCGCCTCTATGGCCCTAGTTCCAGCGAATTCTTTAAACGCATGCCTATAAGGATATTCTGCAAGGCCTGTTTTTATCAGAGCTTTGCGGATGTCCTCTTCAGTCGCCTGCTCGTTCGCATTTAACGCAGCAAACAAACGCTCGGCCTCTTGTTTAACTTCATCCGGCACAGTCAAAGCCAGATGCCGGATGGCAAGCGTATATTCGTCCAAAAATGGTTGAAACGGATGGGGCATAATTATTTATAGGGATCTCTGCAAAAGTCCATTTCAGGATGAAAGCGAGGAATGTTTTCCGGATGCGAGGAAGGATTCCGGAAATGATATCGCCATATCATTGAGGAATCCTGACGACGCAGCCGGGAAACATAACCGCTTTCAGGCCGGAAGCGACTTTTGCAGAGGTCCCTATAGGTTATATGGGACCTAACGGACCTCTATTATAGTAGTAAACTGCTTGAGTTGCCAAAAAACGCATCTTTCGCTAGACTGAATCCACTTATTTATTCTTAGCACCGTCGGGGCAAAGAGGACTAAAACTCTCCATTCCCCTGCCGGAAAATAGTATGTCAACCGAAACGCCAGTCATAGCCGCGCTCACTCCATTCCAACAAGCTATGGAGGAAGGCGCGTATTTAAAAATCCCGAAAATCGGAGATGTCATCAAAGGCAAAGTCGTCTCGGCTTCGCGCCGAGAAGTGCGCGTGGACATTGACGGATTCACGGCCGGCGTGATTCGAGGCCGCGAATTATTCGCGGAATCTCCGGAGTATGATTCGTTAAAAGAAGGAAGCGAAGTCGAAGCGACGGTCATTGAACTTGAAAATGAAAACGGCGAAATGGAGCTCTCGTTCAGATTCGCCGGGCAGAAGCGGGCGTGGGAAGAATTGCGCCGGCTCTTTACGTCCGGAGAAACTGTGGAAGTAAAAGTGCTTGAAGCCAACAAAGGCGGCTTGATCGTCCGCGTGAACAACATCCCAGGATTCCTGCCGGTATCCCAGCTTGCGCCGGACCATTATCCGCGCGTGACCGGCGGAGACAAAAATCGCATCCTCGAAAAACTCAAAGGGTATGTCGGTGAAACATTCACCGTGCGCGTTTTGGATGTGCATGAACAGGATGAAAAGCTGATCGTTTCCGAAAAAACAGTTTGGGAAGATAAGCAGAAAAATGTCATCGCCCAATATGCGGTCGGAAATACGATTGAGGGCGAGGTAACGGCACTCGCGGATTTCGGCGCGTTCGTAAAATTCTCCACAAACGCCGATGTCGGAGCTGAAGCACTGGAGGGACTGGTGCACATCAGCGAAATCGCATGGCAGCGCATTGACCATCCGCGCGATCTTTTGAAAATCGGGCAAAGGGTCAAGGCGGAAATCATCGGCATCGAAGGCAGTAAAATTTTCCTCTCGATGAAAAAGCTCGTGCAGGACCCGTGGCATGATGTCGCCAGTAAATATAAGGTCAATGATGTGGTCGAGGGTACGGTGCTCAAAGTGAATCCGTTCGGATTTTTTGTAGAATTGGATCCAGAAATCCACGGCTTGGCGCACGTTTCCGAACTATCGGAAAAACCGGCCTCGGATGTCAGCACGATCGGCAAGCCAGGCGACCGCATGAAATTCAGAATCGTCTCGATCGAACCGGCCGAGCACCGCCTGGGCCTTTCTCTGAAACTTGAGGTTCCGGCAGAACAGAAAGAAGAAGCAAAAAAAGAAAACACCTAGCGAGCTATGAAGCCGCTTTCAAAAAACATCGTGCTCCCGTTGGTCGCAATCCTTGCCATTGTGGCCGTCTTTTCGAGTTTCACCCTGCGTCCGGAAAAACCGGAAGATATTACGGTCGGAACGCTCGTTGAACACATACAAAAAAACGAGATTGCCTCAATAGCGATCGAGGGCAATCATCTTGCGATTACGGCAAAGGACGGAAAAGCCTCCACGGTGCGCAAAGAATCAGGCGAGTCGCTCTCGACCATCCTGAAAGATTACGGCGTAACGCCGGAACAATTAAAGTCCGCGAACATCAAAGTGAAAGAACAAAGTGGGGTCTCGTATGTGATGGCCCTGGTTTTGCCGTCGCTCATTCCGCTTTTCATTGCGGTTCTTGTTTTCTGGTTCATTTTCCGGCAGATGCAAGGAGCGAATAACCGGGCGCTTTCGTTCGGACAATCCGGCGCCCGCGAAGTCTCGCCGGACAAAGTACGCGTGACATTCAAGGATGTCGCCGGATCTAAAGAAGCGAAAGTGGAACTGGAAGAAATCGTAGAATTTTTGAAAAGTCCGCAAAAATTCACGGATATGGGAGCCAAGCTTCCAAAAGGCGTTCTCTTGATGGGGCGGCCTGGAACCGGAAAAACGTTGATGGCCCGCGCGGTCGCCGGCGAGGCGAATGTGCCGTTTTTCCACATCAGCGGATCGGAATTCGTTGAGATGTTCGTCGGGGTCGGCGCCGCGCGCGTGCGCGACTTGTTCGCGCAAGCAAAAAAAGCGGCGCCGTGCATTATTTTTATGGATGAAATTGACGCGGTCGGCCGACACCGCGGCGCCGGTCTTGGCGGAAGCCACGACGAGCGCGAACAGACTCTGAATCAAATCCTTGTTGAAATGGATGGGTTCGATCCGACCATCGGCGTCATTGTAGTCGCGGCAACCAACAGGCCGGATGTGCTCGACCCTGCCCTGCTTCGGCCTGGCCGGTTTGATCGGCGTGTAGTGCTCGACTTGCCGGATATCAGCGAACGCGAAGAAATCCTGAAAATCCATGCTCAAAACAAGCCGATCGAAAAAGAAGTGAATCTCCGAAAAATCGCCGAACGCACACCGGGATTTTCCGGAGCGGATTTAATGAATCTCTTAAACGAGGCGGCTATCCGAGCCGTGCGTCGGGCTGCGGCCGAAATCACCTCGGAAGACATCCTTGAGTCTATTGAAAAAGTCATGCTCGGACCGGAACGCCGCAGTATGATCATCTTGCCGGAAGAGAAAAAACTGACGGCGTTTCACGAGGCTGGCCACGCTCTGGTCGCGCGCATGCTTCCTGACGCGGATCCTGTCCATAAAATTTCCATCGTCAGTCGCGGAGGCGCCGGCGGCTATACCTTGAAACTTCCGACCGAAGATCGCCGATACACACGCCGCGCGGAATTTTTGGCTGATTTGGCCGTCTTGCTCGGCGGATATATTTCCGAACAAATCATCTTCAACGACGTCACAACTGGAGCATCCGACGATCTCCGGAAATGCACGCGCTTGGCCCGCGAAATGGTTACTCGCTACGGGATGAGCGAATCATTAGGCCCGCGCACGTTTGGCGAGGCCGAGGAACTCGTTTTTTTGGGTAAAGAGATCCATGATCAACAAAATTATTCGGAAAAGACTTCCGAGCTCATTGATGCCGAGATTGGCAAGCTCATCAATGGCGCGATGAATACCGCCCGTGCTATAATTTTAAAAGAACGGCAGAAACTCGAAACAGTCGCACAAACGCTTCTTGAAAAAGAAACGCTTGAGCGCGAAGCATTCGAAGCATTGTTTACAAGCGCGTAAAAAACAAAAGGGGGATATGTCCAGAAAGACGAAGACGATCGTGTTTTATCGCCATCTCATTGCCGAGGCCGCACATTTTGCGTGGCGCCGAAAATTATTATGGATTTTCGGTCTGTTCGCCGGCATTCTTTCAACCGGAAGCGTGCTCGATATCACGCTCCGGCACTTCAACAGGATTGAACGCGTGGGATGGACCGTTGACCAGATGATCTTGGGTGTGTTTCCCGAATGGGATTACGCGGAAATATTCAGATTCTCGGCAGGATTCCTTGAACCGTTGCATGGGCGAGTCCTGTTCGGAGTCATGGCTGTTATCTTCGTGATTGTGATAGCTCTTTCTCTCCGATCGCAAAGCGTCATCATCACAGCGGCTTCAAATGAACATATCGTGTGGAAAGAAGCTTGGGAAAAAAGCTACGAGCACCTTTCCGATCTGCTCCTGCTTAATGTGATGTGGAAACTCGTCCAATGGATCCTGCTTTTACTGACATCTCTCCCACTCGCGTTAGTTCTGCTCGAAGCAACGGTCGCAAATGCGACATTGTATTTCGGATTGTTTCTCCTCCTCTTCCCTTTGGGGATTATCGCGAATACGATCTTCAACCTTGCGATCATCGAAGTGGCGCGAAACCGCGCCGACGCGATGCATGCATTACACGCATCCGTTTCCTTGTTCAAAAAACACTGGCTTGCGTCTTTGGAACTGTCAATCATTGTCTTCGTTTGTTCTCTGATCGGGTGGAGCGTCTTCCTGCTTGCAGCCGCGCTCTTTTTCATTCCAAGCACGATATTGGTTACGGCGGCGCTGTTAAGCGGACTTCCGTTTCTCTTCTCATTTTTCACCGGCTTTTGTATTTTCGCATATTTCATCGGCTTTAGTTTTTTCTTCGGAATGATGGTCCTTTTCCAATACGCGGCATGGGTGCGCTTTCACGAACGCGCGGCTAACCGCATCCTCGGTAAGCGGATATTTGGAAAATTAGAACGAGTGTGGGGAGGAAGCCGTTAGCCGTTAGCTATGGCTAAAGGCTAAAGGCTAAAGGCTAAAGGCTAAAGGATTTATGTCACAAGACATCCCAAACATCGAGGATCTGATGAAAAAATCCGGCGGTACAACGACGGCTCTATCGGCATCTCTTTCTGTCGCAGAGACTTTTGAAGAAAAAATGAAGGAGGTCCGTTTGAAAGAACTTGAAGCCGAGACGCAAGCGGCGGCAAAAGAATCGGGGGTCCCGTATGTCGATCTCAAGGGATTTCCGATCAGTCCGGAGGCGTTGATTCAGATTCCGCAAGAACAGGCCGAGCAGTTGAAGACTGTCTGCTTCCTGTTTTCCGGTCCGGAAATCAGACTCGCAAGCGTCAATCCGGCGGATCCGGCGATCAAAGAGCTTCTGTTCCAGCTTGGAGAGCGAAACCATGCACGCGGAGGCATTTATAAAATCTCGGAAGAAAGCCTGCGAATCGGACTCAAATTTTATGCGACGCTTCCGAAAATCACGACAATCATCAAGGGGGTCAAGGTGACGGATGAAGAACTCTCAAAATTTCAATCTGAACTCAAAACCTATCCGGACATACAACGCACGCTTGACAAGGCATCCGTAACAGACATTATGACGGTCGTTATGGCCGCTTCGCTTCAATTCGACACAAGCGATGTTCACATCGAAGCCGAGGAACAGAGGGTCGTTGTGCGATTCCGCGTGGACGGGGTGCTTCAAGAAGTCGCTGGCCTGCCGCACGAGCTTTGGAAAAAAATCGTGGCCCGCGTCAAGCTGATCAGCAGACTCAAAATAAATGTGACGGACCGCCCGCAAGACGGCAGGTTCACCATTTTTCTCAAATCAGGCGATACGGATGTCCGTGTTTCAGCCATTCCGACGACATGGGGAGAATCCATTGTCTTGCGCGTCTTAAAACCTGGTTCGATCAATGTTGAATTCTCCGGCCTCGGGTTCCGTCCATTGGCTGAAAAAAAACTACTCAAGGAAATCGCAAAGCCACACGGAATGGTTATCACGACCGGCCCAACCGGATCAGGAAAAACCACCACTTTGTATGCTGTTCTCCGAAAATTGAACACGCCGGGAGTTAAAATCGTCACGCTGGAAGATCCGATCGAATATAAACTCCGAGGGATCAATCAATCCCAAATTGACCATACGCGGCAATATACATTTGCGACCGGCCTTCGCTCGATTCTGCGCCAAGACCCGGATATCGTGATGGTCGGAGAAATCCGCGATTTGGAAACGGCCGAGACATCCATCAATGCCGCGCTCACTGGACATTTGATGCTCTCGACTTTACACACGAACGATGCCGCAGGCGCTCTGCCGCGTTTTCTCTCCATGGGAGTAAAACCGTTTTTGCTTGCTCCGGCTTTGAACGCCATTATCGGCCAGCGCCTCACGCGCCGTATTCACGAAGCATGCAAAGAACAGATTGCGCTTACGCCGGAACAGCTTGAGATTGTTAAAAAGTCGCTTGGGGATATTCCGCCTGTTTCCGGAGAAACAATCCGGCCTCCGGAAAAATGGATTTTTTATCACGGTAAAGGATGCGACGCGTGCAATCACACCGGTTTCAAGGGTCGTATTGGCATTTACGAAATCCTTGTAATGGACGACACGGTTAAAAACGCGATGTCTGAATCGCTCTCCGAATATCAGGTGCGCGAGCTCGCCAAACAGCAAGGAATGGTAACCATGCAACAAGACGGACTTTTGAAAGCCCTCGACGGTCTCACCACTGTGGAAGAAGTTCTGCGCGTGGCCGGGGAGACGGCGTGATTATTTCCCATACGCCTCTTTAATCCGCTCGGTCAATCTTTTCAATCCTTTTTGCGCGAGCTCGCCAACATCCGAAACCTGCGTTACGGATGGATACGCCGCCTCGGCCGCTTTTTTTAAATTTACATCGTCTTCAGGAGCGATCAGAAACAAATCAACCGGAATCCCCATCTCCTGCAAGCGTCCGGTCGCTAGCTTGACCGCACCAGGCGAATCCGATCCGCCGTCCGCTGTCGCAATGACAAAACGCCTCATCCCCCATCCGTGCTTTCGCAATGCCAGCTTTTTCTTTAGCGCATCATTTTGCTCCTGCAAAGAAACCGCGACCTGTTGTTCAACGAGCGCGAGAGCGGCATGATCCGGCGTCCCGCCTCCGGCTCCGGCATCTAAAGCGCGATACAGTGTGATCTGCTCCTTCGGCCCCAAGTCTTCAGTCAACGGAAGAACAATCTCTGTCTTTACACCGAGAACGACAACGCTCACTTTGACCGGCATAGGCGCCTTGAGCTTATAATCCGATTTCCTTGCCGCGACTGCCGCGCTCATGCATGAATCAACCATCAAAAACGCCATATCCCGCTGCGCGTCCGCCTTTTTCATTCCGTCGAATGTTTCATTCATTGAGCCGCTCATATCCGCCACCACATACACTTCGTATCCTCCGAACCACTTCTCTTTTTTCCGCTCCGATTCTTCTCGTTCGCCAATAAGCGGATCTTTCTCGCCTGCCATGATTTCTACGTATCCGGAAACAAGCTCATCTGGATCAATTTCATCCATCTTTGAAAGCGCGACCGGGCCGCGATCCACAATCAGCTCGCGCACATTTTCGCGCACCAGCGTCTGCCATTGCCGATTCGCGTCAGAGAGAACGCGAGCATAGCGTTTGCGCAACGTGTCAATCTTTTCCAAAACCGCGCGAGCTTCTTCGGGCGAACACTCGGCTTCTTTTGCGTACTTCAAAACCGG
>CAZPPQ010000015.1:0-18323 GCA_964588505.1 uncultured Gammaproteobacteria bacterium
CGTAATGAAAAAGCTCGAAGAAAAACTCCTGCGCGAGCTCCCTTCCGGCGCGCGCGTTGTCTCCAATGAATTTATTTTTAATAATTGGCAACCGGAAAAAATCGAAGGAAATATCCGGCTCTATCGGAAACAGTAACAAACCAAAAGAGCGGGGCTTTCACCACGCTCTTTTAAACTCCTGTTTCCTTACAAGGAATTTACACGCGGCGGTTGATGCCGGCGCGCGCCTCGACGATTTCCTTTGCCACATTTCCAGGAATCTCCTCGTAATGATCAAACTCCATCGTATAACTCGCACGACCTTGCGTCATCGAACGCAGAGTGGTCGCATAGCCGAACATTCCGGCAAGCGGAACAAACGCGGTCACGACTTTCGCGCCGGACCGTTCAGACATTTCCTGAATCTGTCCGCGTTTCGCATTAAGGTCACCGACCACGCTTCCCATAAACTCTTCCGGGGTCACAGCCTCGACCTTCACCATTGGCTCAAGCAAGATAAGTCCGGCCTTTTTTGCCGCATCCTGAAACGCCATAGATCCGGCAATTTTGAAAGCCGCTTCGGACGAGTCAACTTCATGGTATGACCCGTCGGTCAATGTCACTTTCACGTCAAGCACCGGGTATCCTGCCAAAACTCCGCGGTCCGCGGCTTCGTGAATGCCCTTTTCAATCGGGTTTATGTACTCGCGTGGAATCGATCCGCCTTTAATGGCGTCAACGAATTCAAATCCCTTCCCTTTCTCGTTGCGTTCAACTTTCACGCACGCGTGTCCGTATTGTCCGCGCCCGCCGGTCTGACGGATGTATTTTCCTTCGCCCTCGGCTTCTCCTTTGATGGTCTCGCGATATGAAACCTGCGGCTTGCCGACATTTGCTTCGACGCTGTACTCGCGCTTCATGCGATCCACGATGATTTCAAGATGGAGCTCGCCCATGCCGGAAATAATGACTTGGTTTGTCTCTTCATCGGTCCGCACGCGGAATGTCGGATCCTCTTCAGCTAATTTCTGAAGCGCGATCGCCATCTTTTCCTGATCTGCTTTTGTTTTCGGCTCGATCGCGATCGAGATAACCGGCTCCGGAAATTTAATGGACTCAAGCAAAATCGGATGATCAATGTCCGAAAGCGTGTGGCCAGTGAATGTCTCTTTCAATCCAACGGCCGCCGCGATGTCTCCGGCATACACTTGATCCACTTCCTCGCGGCTGTTCGCGTGTAAACGCACGATGCGTCCGATGCGCTCTTTTTCTCCGGTCGAAGTGTTCAAAACATACGAGCCAGCCTTGAGCGTTCCGGCATACACGCGGAAAAACGCGAGCTTCCCGACGAACGGGTCTGCGGCAATCTTAAAGGCAAGCGCAGTAAACGGCTCATTGTCGTCCGTCTTTCGAAGAATTTCCTTTGTGAGATCAGAAGGATCCAAACCTTTCAACGGCGGAACGTCGAGCGGACTCGGAAGATACTCGATGATCGCGTCAAGCATCATTTGCACGCCTTTGTTCTTGAGGGCCGAACCGCAAATGATCGGAAAAATTTGTGCCTTGATGGTCGCGCGTCGCAACGCGGACTTAAGATCTTCAGTTGAAATCTCCTTGCCTTCGAGCCACGCGTTCGTCAGATGTTCATCCGTTTCCGCAATCGCTTCGATGAGCTTCGTGCGCCACTCTTCAGCGCGCGCCTTGTACTCTTCCGGAATGTCCATTTCTTCTATATCGCGGCCAAGCTCATCCTTATAGACAAACGCCTTCATCTTGAAAAGGTCCACGAGGCCGATAAACTTGTCTTCAACACCGATCGGAATCTGAATCGGGTGTGCATTTTTTGACAAACGCTTCCAGATAGACTCGACATCCTGATAAAAATCCGCGCCCGTGCGGTCGAGCTTATTCACGAAACAAATGCGCGGTACATGATAATCCTCGGCATAACGCCAGTTTGTTTCAGATTGAGGTTCCACGCCGGCCACGCCGTCGAACACGATGACGGCCCCGTCAAGCACGCGTAATGAACGCTTTACCTCAACCGTAAAATCAATGTGCCCCGGAGTGTCAATCAAGTTCATCCGATGATCTTTCCAAAAACAAGTTGTCGCGGCCGCGGTGATGGTAATGCCGCGCTCGCGCTCCTGCTCCATCCAGTCCATGGTCGCTTCACCCTCATGCACCTCGCCGATTTTGTGCTTTTTTCCGGTGTAGAAAAGCACGCGCTCGGATGTGGTGGTTTTGCCAGCGTCAATGTGGGCGATGATTCCAAAATTTCGAGTTTTTTCAAGGGAATACTCTCTTGGCATAACAGAATGAGGCGTTAGGGAGCTAGGGAGCTAGGGAGTTAACGAAAAAATGCTAAGGTCTAGAGCCTAGAGCCTAAAAATTATCGAGCAAAATGAGCAAAGGCGCGGTTGGCTTCGGCCATACGCTGAACATCCATCTTCTTCTTGACCGCTTCTCCTTCGTTCTTCGACGCGGCGACGAGCTCGTCCGCAAGCTTATCGGCCATCGGGCGTCCCTTTTTGGAACGGGCGGCTTCGAGCAGCCAGCGATACGCGAGCATATAACGGCGATCGCCGCGCACAGGCATCGGCACCTGATAGTTCGCGCCCCCGACACGCTTTGACTTGACTTCGAGTGTTGGCGTGACGTTCTTGAGCGCGCGGTCGAACACTTCGACCGGACTCTGTTTTGTCTTTTCGCCCATAAGATCAAACGCCTTATAAACGATTTCCTGGGCAATATTTTTTTTGCCATCCTTCATCAAATAATTGATGAGCTTGGTTACATAAACATTTCCGTACTTTTGGTCCGGGGGCAACGCACGCTTTACAGCTTGTTTTCCGCGCATAGGAGTTGGAAGTCTGGCCGGTTATTTTTTCCCTGCGTGACAGGTACTCCGCCGACTCCGTGTGTAAATAAAAGCTTGTAGCTTGTAGCAAAAGGCTCCGTGCCATTCCCTTCCGGCTACCAGCTACAACCTACCAGCTGTGAATTATTTTTTAGGACGCTTCTGGCCGTACAACGAACGGCCGCGACGACGAGCCTCGACACCTTGCGTGTCATAAACTCCGCGCACGATGTGATAGCGCACGCCAGGCAAGTCTTTCACGCGCCCGCCGCGAATCATCACAATGGAGTGCTCCTGCAGGTTGTGCCCTTCGCCCGGAATGTACGCCGTCACTTCCATCCCGTTTGAAAGACGCACGCGGGCGATTTTGCGGATGGCCGAGTTCGGTTTCTTTGGCGTCATGGTCGTGACTTTCGTGCACACGCCGCGCTTGAACGGATGCCCGCCAGCCATCTGATGGCGCTTGCGATGCAAGGAGTCGAGAGTAAATTGCAATGCCGGAGCCTTGCTTTTTACTTTTGTTGTCTTCCGTCCCTTGCGAATCAATTGCTGAATCGTTGGCATAATCAAATTAAAAATGTGCCTGTAAAGTATCACGGGCACAGAAGAGCGTCAAGTGTGCACACCAAAACAAAACCGCCGGCCCGAAGGGACGGCGGATGAAAGCGGCTCTCTAGCCGACGAAGCAGAACCAAGCGCTCGGGCGATCGTCGAGCTCCCGCATCGGTATGATGCCGGTGAGCAGACGCGCCATTGGCGTCAGTCGCTTGATCAGCGCCGCGTCGTTCATAACCGCGGCATACAGCAGAGCGAGACACATACTCAAACGCGGAGTCGGAATTCCATCCAACGGAGCCGGAAGGTGAGGAAGGTACTCATTGATCACCACGACTGGATCCTCGCCTGCCGCCTCGAATCGCATCTCGTAGTCAGGATCTTGCGCGTTTGCAAGCTTCGCAAATTCCCGTTCGGATGTCATCACGCCTTCCGGAGGGCTTTCAAAAAGAGACTCGGCAAAAGCGTTACCGAGATGATCTCGAATCGAAGCGTCCATCGCCGGACTGGAAAAAAAAGGATCTCGTACGGAAAACACATGAATTCCAGTCACAGGACGGTTGAATACCTCGCTGATGATCGCGAGAACCTCCGCCCGACTCATAAACGAGTCGAACGCGCAACCGCCATCCCGATGCGTGCGGAAATACGGAGCAATCAACGCGCACACCTCGCTGGAAAGCTGAAGATTAGCGCTGTGCTTGCGAACAAAAGCGAACACCTGTTCCTTCGACATGACTTCTCCTCTCGTGGAAAGTGAAAGAACCGCCAAGACTGTGGCAGAAAAAAGCCGTGCTGTCAATGACTCAACCACCAGAAAATTAACTACGGCTTCTTCCGAACCACTTTTATCCGTTTTTCAAAAGATTTCCCGAATTTTTTATACACTCCGACACGGTAAGGCACCTGGGGTGCCAACCGCGGATTGAGAGAAAAAGCGATCTCCGGATAGTACGAAAGTTTCCCAATAGACTTAAAGACATACTGCGGAGCCTCAAAAGCCAAATGGCCGGCAAGAAATGTGTTGTTGTCGATGTCGTTCAAGAGCCGGATGGTCAAAAAAACAACGACGATGACTGCCGCGGTAAACAAAAACGAGAGCAAACTGCCATCGCGCAAGCCGAACAACAGGATGATGATCGAAATGGCCAATATCGAAATGATCGTCCAGTGGCTCTTGTTGATGACCCGCTGAGCCGCGAGCGCCGTTTCCCCGTTGAGCGAAAAGAGGGAAATCTTCGATCCTTGCAGAATTTGCAGAACAGCAACACCTGCGGGATCGGCGCAAGAAATGCTGTCCACAATTTCAATGACAGCCCGTAATTCCTGCCGCACGAATGGGGCGTATGTGAGAATCTCATGATCCAAGACGGCAATCATGTACGCGTCGATCGCGTCCGCAAGCTGTTCGGCTTTTTTAGGATCAATAAACTTGGGGAGGTTGTGGAGAGAAATGAGCGCCGCATCTTCCGCAGAAATCAATGACTGCAAGCGCAAATAATTTGATGTTGCGGCCGCAAAAAAAACCAACAAAAATTGTGAACAGCAGCGCAATCACCGTAAGGAGTGTCGGGACATCAAAAGAAAAATGGATCGGGGGAAAGAAAAAGAATACGGCCAAGATGACTGCGACGGTTACAAACTGCCAAACAAAGTAAAAAGTCCTCCTCGACATAGTTTTTTCATTATAGCCGAAATCGTCCTACCCGCCAAAAATCGCGCCGAGTAAACCGCCGCAGTTCTCGCCGAGAAGTGCGTTGCAGGTGGCGAACGACGGCAAACTTATGAAAAAAAATGCGTCAATGTTGGTCAAAAGTGAAATCAGTACAAGCGCAAAAAGAACATTCGGACCGTGTACCGCAACGATCTGACGAAGACGCGCGTATTTCGGCGCGTCAAACAAAGCAAAGAAAAGCTTTGAACCGTCGAGCGGATGAATCGGAATGATGTTGAAAAACAAAAGTGAGAGATTCAAAACCATGAGGAGCAATAAAAAGACGACGAGCATATTCTGGATCGGAAGCCATTGCATGCCTATAATGAGCCGCAGTAAAACTCCTGCGGCTGCGGCGACGATCAAATTCGACATCGGTCCTGCGAGCCCGACGCGCACACTGTCCCATTTTGGATCGCGGAGATTGTACGGATTGTACGGCACTGGCTTTGCCCAGCCAAAGCCGAACAAGATAAGCGGAATAGTGCCTAATGGATCCAAATGCGCCAACGGATTCAACGTAAGACGGCCAGCCCACTCTCCTGTCTTATCCCCGCGCCATTTTGCGACAAGTGCATGGCTACATTCGTGGACCGAAAGCGAAAATAGCGCGGCAACAGACCACGCGACGGCGACAAGCGGATTGGAAAAAAGTAAAGACAAGAACATAATTTCGAAAATGTCGGGCCGAGCTTCTCGGTATTGCTTTTTCTTGGTCCGGACTCGTCGCCGGCCTCGGCGAAAAAATAACGCCTCCGGGCTCGGCCCGAACCAACAACACACTCCTTAAATTTTTATCCGCTCAATTTGCGCGCCAACAGCGCGCAATTTTTCTTCGAGGTGTTCGTACCCGCGGTCAAGATGCTCGATTCCTGTCAATGTCGAAGCGCCTTTTGCCATCAATGCCGCGACCGCGAATGCGAGACCGGCGCGGATATCCGGAACAACAACATCCACCGCAACAAGAATCGTCGGCCCGATTATCACAGCCGAGTGCTTGCAATTCCGTTCCTTGAACCGGCACGGCGTTTCTCCGAGACACTCGTCCGAAAGCGAAATGTCTGCGCCCATCTTTTTCAACGCTTCCGTATATCCAAACCGATCTTCGTAGACAGTCTCGTGCACAGCCGACCTGCCTTTGGCTTGTGTCAGCACGGCGACAAGCGGTTGTTGCCAATCTGTCATAAATCCCGGGTGTGTATCTGTTTCGAGTTCAATGCCGCGGTAATCCGCGTTCTTTCCGCTGAACAAAATTCCGTCTTGACGCGCATCATAACTCCCACCGATCTTCCTTATCGTATTCAAAAACGTAATCAGATGCTCGTGCTGGGCTCCCTTCACAAAAATCTCCCCGCGCGTTCCGAGCGCCATGCACGCAAACGAAACAGCCTCGTTGCGGTCTGGTAACACGGCCATTTCGCATCCGTGAAGTTTCTGAACGCCGATAATTTCGATCGAGCGTCCGGCATCCAACTGAATGATCGCTCCCATCTTTTGAAGCATCATCACGAGCGCGCGCACTTCTGGCTCCCGAGCCGCGTTCCGAATCATGGTGCGCCCTTCGGCCAAAACGCCTGCCAATATGGCAGTCTCGGTCGCGCCGACAGACGGATACGGCAGTTCAATGAGCGCGCCTCTCAACTTCTTGGCGCTTGCGCGATGACCGTCCGAAAGCGTCGAAATTTCCGCCCCCATTTTTTTAAGCGTTTCAAGATGAAAATCCACGGGCCGCGGGCCGATCTTGTCCCCGCCGACCGTCGACACAAACGCCTCGCCGGTACGATGCAAAAGCGGCGCAAACAAAAGGATGCTCAAACGATTTTTGCGCGAAAGCCTTTCCACGAATGTGGAACCGACGATTTTTGTCTGTAATTTAAGCGTGTGTTGATCCATCCATTCAGCAGTTGTCCCGATTCCTGCAAGCAAATCTCGCGCGATTTCCGTCTCCTGCTGGCGCGGCACATTCGAAAGCAAAACCGGCTCGTCCGTGAGCGACGAGGCGATCATAAACTTCGATGCAGCATTTTTTGCGCCGGAAAGTTCCACTGTCCCAGTAAGCGGCACGCCGCCAATGATGCGAAACGCGTCCATAAGAAAGGCGCTGAAGGCTCTAGGGAGTTAGGGAGTTAGGCTTTAGCGAAATGATTTGGATACCTTTCTCGAGAATCTGTTCCTTTGGCCAAAACTTCGCCATTTGATCAATCGTGAAACGACCGACATACCCCACCTTCCTTTCAATCGTCCGCCCGGTATATGTCTTTGTCTCCGGATTCCACTCTTCGAGCACGAGCGTATCGCCTTCGCTCACATCAAAATCATTCAGTCGAAGCTCGAAGGTCTTTTTTCCTGATGCGACAGCCTCGAAATATTCCGGCCAGATTTTCTTTTTGATGATCACAAAAACTATTCAATACAGCAATCAATGGCCTTTTTCACGAGAACGCCTAGCTTGGCCATAAATCCCTGTTTCTCGGTGTCGTGACGATTCAATGCCGCATCATCAATCTTTTTTATGTCGCCAACGGCAATGATTTTCATATTAAGACCCCAAAACAGCGAGTACAGCTGATAGGCTTTGCCGAACATATCATATGCCTCCTCTTTCTTCCCGGCGCTCTGTGCCTTTGTACCGACTTCGAACAGGCGCATTGATGCCGCAAGCAAATGCTTTGAAATGCACCACACTTCCCCTTCGTATTCGGTGATGATTTTTTTGAGGAGCGTCTTGCGCATCTCCCGCACCTCGTTGATTAAGTCAAAATACTCGGTCTTGCCGGTCTTTGCTCCGGAAAAAAAGAAATGCTCTTCGATGCTCACGAGATTCATGATGGCAATGGACAAATCCTGATCAGAAGATAAGTCCATCTTTTCCTGCTTCTTCATGCTGTCAACTTTTTGGATGAACGCGTCAAGATTTTGAATGGATGAATCGGCCATAGATTATTTCGTTAGGAGGTAAAAGAGAAAACTGAATAAGACGAGCGAGCCGACAGGCATCGCCACTTTTTGAAATGGAAAATACGCATGACCGCCATTCTTTTTCTTAAGATCCTCGTACCACGAAACGCTGGCGAGAAACACCGCGCTCCCGACCAAGACACCGAGCAAAATCTTATCAACACCCCACAGCGTATTCTGCGGATGACCCATAATGCCGATCCAGTAGAGCGGAACAACGATAAGCACATCATAGGCTAATGTTGTGATGAACGCGCGGTATTTAAATTGAATTTTCTTTCGATCAAACCAATCAATCGTCCAAAGCGAAAGAGACAGGGAGAGCCCGCCAATCCAAAGGCCGGCGATCGTATCATCAATCCCGAGATAGCGCGAAAGCCCGACGCCGGCGCCGACGGCAATGGCGCAAACCGGACAGACGGCTTTTGCGGAAGCTCCGAAAAGCCATCCGGAAACCACAAGCAAAAAGAGAAAAAAATTCATAATTATTTCCCGATTTTTTCATTAAAATAATTGATGATGTCAATGTCCCCTACCAAGCAAGTCGCGCCATCATCGGCCCAAAGAAACGGCACGCCGGTAATCTCCTCTCCGGAAGCGCACGTCGCAATCTTATTTTGCATCAGGCGGAGATTTTTCTTGTCATTGAACACTTCGCGCGTCTCGAACGGAACCGAACGGAGCCTATCGTTCGCTTTTACATATTCCTCGACTTTTTCGCAGTGCGGACATCCGTCCCCGACAAACAAAATAATGGAAGCCGAAGGCGGCGAGGTGTTTGCTTTCTTGCCGAAATAAATCGCTCCGATCAAAAGGACAAAAATCAAAACGACCAGCCATGGAAAAAATTTTGAGGACATAGTTTGGATAGAAAAAAATTTAATGGATGGTCGGGCTGACCAGACTCGAACTGGCGACCTCTTGCACCCCATGCAAGCGCGCTACCAGCTGCGCCACAGCCCGATACAGGACTGGTCTTTATCTTATCGAAAAACAAAAAAAATTCAAGTTAAAAACACCCAAACAAAAATCCCCGCCGAAGCGAGGAAGAAGAGAAAGCTATGATTGACCCGCGTGCCTGAACCGCCACAACAGGCGTTCACAAACCTGTGAAAGAAGCGGTTCCCTTACTTTTTCAGATTTCCAATCCACGCCGTAAACGCGCGCCGGACAGAGACGCGGAAGATAAATATCCAGAGCCTGGTCTAGGCGATACAACTCATGATTCACTTTGTCTGTCGCGTAAAGGCTGGAAAAATGATCCTGAAATGTCGCGATCAGCACCTCGAATACGCGATCTCTGTACCACAATTCGCATTTTGCGGCTTTAAACATCGGACTCGAATGACTGTTACTCTTGCTCATGCGGACAGTGCCGTTTCCGGTGATGTTGCTCTGTCCGGGAATAAAACGTCCGTTGAAAACCGGCATCAGGGTTCCAAGGGTTTCCATGAGCGTGTGCACATCCTCCACGGTCGGAACAATCAGCTTGATGCCCCGGCGATCAGAGATGCGATGCCATGCCTTCTTGCCTGCCCTGAACTGTTTCAGCATCTTGAGAGCTGTTTCAAACAGACCCTTTGGACGATGGTCAAGAAATACGAGTCTGCCTCCGCCGAATGTCCGACAGGAAAGCAGGTGTTCCAATACATGATTTGGTGGATGGCCTTGAAGGCTTTTATCCACCCCGACTTCTCGAACACGAAAGTGATCTGCAGGATCGTGGTAGGTGAACACGCGAACCGACGTGCGACTCTTGTCCTCAAAAAGCGAGCCTGTAAAAAAATCAATAAGGCTGGCCATATCCTCCCCAACCGTATATCGGCTCTCCCCGCGCCGATTTTCGACCCAGACGAGCATTTGCGCAAGATCGAAAATGCTTGTGGCCTCGAAACGCACGCGCTTGGACATCGAGTCATCCCCGCAAGCTCCGGCAAGCGAAATCAAAAAAAACGGGTTTAAGGTCGTCCCAATGCGTGATTCTGTTCTCAACGCATGAATATACGGATGCGCATACATTGAGAGCAGGCGTTCGCGCCCATCGCGAGCCAGCCCGACCATATCGGAAAGCTCGCGCTGTTGCGCCGGACTCATGGATTCCCACATCCGTCTTCTTTGTGCGACTCCTTTCGGCCGTTCGGATCCGTCACAGTCTTCCATAAGACGCACCAGACCGTTCAACATGTCTCCTCCTTGGAAAGTGGTAGGCAGTGTAAAGAGCAGACTTCCACCATACGAAAAAACGCCCGCAAGGTCAAATCCCTTCCCCGATCAAGTAACGGTCGCTGATTTTTTCGTAAGAAAAAATTTCTTCATCCTTGAAGAACCGCTTGATTTCCTTTTCCGCCGTTTCCTGCGAATCAGAAGCGTGAATCAAATTGGACGGAGCGGTCATGGAAAAATCCGCGCGGATCGTCCCGGGAACTGCCTGATGCGGATGCGTAGATCCGACCATCTTGCGGACCTCTTCAATCACATCAAGCCCTTCGAGAATCAAAGCCATGACCGGCGTCTGCATCATAAACTTCTTCAAATTCCCAAAAAACGGTTTGTTCGCCAAATGAGCGTAATGCTCATTCAACAGCGCGTCGGTTAGACGAACGAATTTCAGTCCGACGATCTTCAGTCCTTTGCGTTCGAACCTGCAAAGAAGCTTCCCAAGAAGATCGCGCTGAACCGCGTCAGGTTTTAGGAGGATGAGAGTTTTTTGGATAGTCATAAAATGATAAATAATTTGATCGAACGCTATCATTAAAAAATCAAAACGGCAAGGGGAACGCGCGCGCTTCCGGTTCATTGCCGGAAGAAACAAGAAGAGCGTCGCCGTCTTTGTCTGTCCTAAATATGCGGGCTCTTATGACGGAAAGCCGCTCAAGCACAAACGGGTGCGGATGTCCGAACCGATTCCCAGCCCCGACAGAAATAATGACGATTTCCGGACGCGCGCTTGCAAGCAAATGTTCGGAAGTCGAATATCGGCTCCCGTGATGCGCCGCATGAAGCACATCCACATCTCCTGCCAGTTGTCCATAAGATCCTTCCTCCAAAGCTGTCGCATCTCCAGGAAGCAAAATCGAGGTTTTGTTGTACGTAATGAGAAGAACAAGCGATCGGTTGTTATCATCTTTTGCGGACATATTTTTGGATGGGGAAAGAACGGAAAATCGAACCCCATCCACGCTCCACTCGTCTCCTTCTGTCCAAAATGCGCGTGGAATTTCTTGTGACTCCATTTCGTGTTCAAACGCGCGAACCATATGAGTGTCAGAGTACGTTACACTCTCAAACACGGTTCCCACGCGATACCGTTCCAAAACGGAAACAAGTCCGGTGAGATGATCCGCGTCAGGATGCGTCAGGATGACTGCGTCCAAATCACGATCCCAAGGCAACAACACCTCCCCTAATTTTGAGAGAATTCGATGTCCTGGACCACCGTCAATCAGCACCTGTTTTCCGTGCGGAGTAACAATCAGCGTCGCGTCGCCTTGCCCAACATCAAAAAACCAAACGCGAAGTCCTTGCGGAACCAGCCACGCGGAAACAAACGGCGCCAATAAAAAAACCGCGAGGATAATAAGACCTATAGGACCTATGAGACCAATGGGACCTATGGCGTGTTTTTTTGTTGGCACGCGAGATGTTTGAAGCGCCATAATAAATATCCGAGAAAACAGGAAAAAAATGCAATCGCAAGCGTTTTCGAGAAAAATGGAGAAATGACCACAGGCGGAATTGTCGAGAAAATCTGCACAAACCGAAGAATGATCATAGAGAGGAGCATGGGGACAACGGCCGCCATTAGCCCAAGCCAATGCGACACGGCGCTTGCGACCACAGTCCCAAGCCCGCTCCAAAAAAGAGCCGGAATGAACGGCAGGATAAAAACATTCGCAAGCGGCGAAATCAACGAAAGTGAGCCGAAATGCCAAAAAACGATCGGCAAGGTGACAAGCTGAATCGCAAGGCTCGCGTTCAGGGTCTCGCGAATGCCGAATCGTTCAGGTAAAAAAGCAACCGCGGATTTCCATTTCGGGACTATAAGCAGGATCGCGGCCGTTGCCCCAAACGAAAGCTGGAACCCAGGATCATTCAATAAAAGGAGCGGATTCCAAAGCAAGAGCAGGCTTCCGGCCGTCAAAAGAACGTTCACTTGATCGGCTTTCCTACGCACCCACAAACCGATAAGCAGGAGCGAGGCCATCAAAGCCGCGCGCACCATCGAAGCAACGGCTCCGGCCAAAAAAACATAAACGAAAAGCAGAAGCACGGTCGCGGCGCTTCCCCAAGATCTTCCAACTCGACGAGTAACGAATCCAAGAAACACAAATGTCACCAAAGAGACATTGAATCCGGAGGCTGCAAGAATATGAGAAACTCCAGCAGTGGAAAAAGCCCGCTTCATATCCGGAGAAATAGCGAATGAACCGCCGAACAGGAGCCCGGAAACAAACGAGGCGTGAGGTTCCGGCAGGACGCGCGCAAGGCGATCCAAAAATATCTCCTTCACATCTAACAAGCGCCTGGCTACAGAAAAAGAGGTTTTGGGAATCACTGCCAATCTGGATGGAAATGAACATTCCGCCGCGATGCCGCGCGAAGCTAGAGATCGGTCGTAACGAAATCCGTTGATTGGACGCGGTGCGCGTAGAGCGCACGAAAACGAAAGATGGTCGCCATGGCCGGTCCTAGGATAAAGCGGCATCGAGAGTTTGAGCTTTCCGTCCCAAGCGATCCCATTGAGTAAGACACTGCCGATCACGATGGTTTGCGCGTCCTCGCGCCGTTCGACATCCCCTGTTACGATTCCTTCAATTGCGGACAACTTTGGAAGATCCGCGGGCAGGATGGGGATAGAGACAAGCAAAAAACGCCAGATGCCAAACAAACAGCCGATAGTCAAAAAAAGAATGACGCGCCTTTTTCCGGAAAAAAATTGCAATAATAAAGCGACAAGACAGAGAGTGATGAACAAAAACAAAATGGGGGGCGAAATCCAAACAAAAAACGGACCGATGGCAATTCCGATGCAGAACATCGCAAGCAGTCCACGCAATCGCCTCGAAGGAAAATCGAAAAAAGACTCATGAAGCATACCCTCGGCCGTGAAACCCAACGCCGTGATAAGAAAATCCGAGACGATCCAGCCTCTTGTCAGCCAACAAATTCCTCCCGTCAAAAATGACCGGCTCCAGCATAACAGAACGCAATGTTTCAAACGAAACGTCGCGGAACTCGGGCCAATCCGTCAAAACGAGCAGGGCCTCGGCGCCGGACGCGGCATCAATCGCGGTCGGCGCGAATGTAATCCGATCTGACAAAAGCTTGCGCGCCGTCCCCATAGCCTGCGGATCAAACACCGCGACTTCCGCCCCTTTCGCAAATAGCCGTTCAACAATATCAATGGCGGCGGATTCGCGCACATCGTCCGTCTCCCCCTTGAACGCAAGGCCCCAGACCGCAATCGCCCGACCTTTGACAACTCCGAGCGATTCCTCAACGCGCTTCATAAATAATTCGCGTTGACGGTTGTTCACCTCGATCACGGACGAAAGCAGTTTGAAATGATATCCTTTGTTTCCGGCGAGCTGGTGCAATCCGGAAACATCTTTTGGAAAACATGAGCCGCCGTATCCAATGCCCGGGCGAAGAAAATGCGGGCCAATGCGCGGATCAAGACCGATAGATTTGACAATGTCACGAACATCAGCGCCCACGCGCTCGGCAAGATTCGCAATCTCGTTGATGAACGAAATTTTTGTAGCAAGAAACGCATTTGCCGCATATTTCGCAAGCTCGGCGCTCTCGATTGACATAAAAACACGAGGAGCGACGATTCCGTCGTGCAAACGATCGAGCATCTGCCGATCCACTTCGTCATCCGCTCCAATGACGATCCGTGCCGGATGAAAAAAATCTTCAAGCGCCCGGCCCTCAGCCAAAAACTCCGGAACTGAAGCGACCGTCACTAAATCTTTTTTGTCTCCGCGCCCGGCCTGGATCATCGCGTTCCGCACGCGCTCCAACACGAGCCGATTCGTTCCTACCGGAATCGTGCTTTTCACGACAATAAGAACCTCGTGATTCAGCCATCTTCCGATTGTTTCCGCAGCCCCGAATACCGACGACAAATTCACATCTCCGGTCGCCTGCGCCGGAGTCCAGACCGCGATCATAACGATATCCGCACTCCCTAAAACAGGAGACAGGTCGGTGGTGAACACAATCTTTCCGACCTCCTGCATTGCCATGAGCAATTCTTTTAATCCTGCCTCAAAAAATGGTGGCTCACCCATGTCGAGCCTGGAAATTTTTGCAGAGTCAATATCAACGCACGCAACTTGATGGCCGAGCTTCGCGAACCCAAGCCCTGTCACAAGCCCCACATATCCGGTCCCGATGATTACGATGTTCATAACCGAATCACCTTAGCAAAACAGACGATTTATTGCCAGATTTCCGAAACCCTAAAGCCTAATGCCTAACCCCCTAATCATCACTGAACAACAAAATTGATCATCCGCCCGGGAACGTAAACGATGTTGACGACTTTCTTTCCTTCTAAATTTTTCGCAACGTTCTCGACGGCTCTCGCCAACTTTTCTGCCTCGATCTCGTTCGTATCCGGCGCGATCTGGATGGTCCCGCGGACTTTGCCGTTCACCTGCACGCCAAGGGCGACAAATTGATCCAATAAAGCCGATGGATCATAGGAGGGCCATGACTGATCAAAAACCGAACCATTGCCGCCGATCTTTTCCCACAACTCTTCCGCGAGATGCGGCGCGTACGGCGCGAGCAGAAGGACAAATATCTTAAATGCCTGGTTGGAAACATCCTCGGCCTCGGCCATCGTATTCATAGCGATCATTAATGTGGAAATCGCTGTATTGAACTTCAACGCGTCCGTATCTTCCGTCACCTTTTTCACAAACTTGTGCAAGAAGCGTAAAAACGGATCGCCTGAAGCCGTCTCACTGGCAACCCCCTCTAACTCCCCCTTGGAAAGGGAGAAGGCAATGCGACCGGCCATATGCCATACCTTGTCTAAAAATCGACGCACACCGACAAGGCCATTGATATTCCATGGCTTCGCATCTTCCAAAGGCCCCATAAACATTTCGTACATCCGGAGCGCGTCCGCGCCATATTCCGAGACGATTTCGTCAGGATTCACAATATTCCCTTTTGACTTACTCATCTTGTCTCCATCTGTCCCAAAGATGATGCCCTGATTTCGTAACTTCAAGAACGGTTCCTCAAACGAAAGATATCCGAGATCATGGAGAGCGTACGCAAAAAAACGCGCGTACAGCAAATGCATGACGGCATGCTCCGCGCCCCCCACATACAGATCAACCGGACACCAATGGGTGATTTTGTTCGCGTCCGCAAACGCCTTTTTGTTCGCTGTGTCAGTATACCGGAGGTAATACCACGACGAATCCACAAACGTATCCATGGTGTCGGATTCGCGGCGCGCCGCCCCTCTGCATTTCGGACAAACGATGCCAGTATGAAACGTCTCGGAATCCAAAAGTGGCGAACGACCGGTCGGCTTGAAATCAACGTCTTCCGGAAGACACACTGGTAAATCCTTCAATGTGAGAGGTTGATATCCGCAGGATTCGCAAATCACCATCGGGATCGGAGCGCCCCAAAACCGCTGACGCGACACGAGCCAGTCGCGCAAATGGTAACGAACCACACGGCGGCCGTGATTCGATTCTTCGAGAACATCAACAATTTTTTGTTTTGCGTCCGTATCCGTAAGCCGATCAAAGATCCCGGAATTCACCAAAATTCCCGCTCCTGTGTAAGCGCCGCCCGACGCCTTATCATCATAATCAAAGCCGACGGGCGCAATCACTTGTTTAATGGGGAGATCGTACTTCTTGGCAAACACAAAATCCCGCTCGTCGTGCGCCGGCACGCCCATCACGGCGCCGGTGCCGTATCCCATTACAACGTAATCGCTGATCCAAATCGGAACCGGTTCGTTCGTCATCGGATGGCGCGCAAACGATCCGATGAAAACGCCGGACTTGTCCTTTTCAAGCTGAGTGCGTTGCAAATCGGATTTTTTTCGCGCCAAATCGCGATATGCTAGAACCGCGTTGCGTTTGTCTTTAGTCGTTAGTCCGTCCACAAGCGGATGTTCCGGAGCCAAAACAATGTATGAAACACCCATCAGCGTATCAGCGCGAGTCGTAAAGACAGAAATATTCGCCTCTGGTGTTTCGGAAATAACGTGAAAATCGATCTCGGCTCCTTCGCTTCGGCCAATCCATTCGCGTTGCATAGCCTTAATTTTCTCGGGCCAGTCAATCTTTTCAAGACCCTCGAGCAAACGATCGGCATACTTTGTAATGCGAAAAAACCACTGTTCAAGCTCCTTTTGAACGACCGAAGTTTTGCACCGCTCGCAAAATCCTTGCACGACTTGCTCGTTCGCGAGCACAGTCTGGCACCCATCACACCAGTTCACTGGAGCTTTCGCACGATACGCCAAATCGTTTTCGTACAATTTCAAAAACAACCATTGCGTCCACTTGTAATACTCTGGGGCAGCCGTCGAGATTTCACGCGACCAATCAAAGGAGAGACCGATCGCTTTCATCTGCCGATGAAAATTCTCAATCGCTTTTTTTGTCGTGATGGCCGGATGCACGCCGGTTTTGACCGCATAATTTTCTGCGGGTAATCCGAACGCGTCGTAGCCGATCGGAAACAACACCTGCTTGCCGCGCATGCGCGCGAGGCGGGTCAAAATATCCACGGCCGTATACGACTCAACATGGCCCACATGAAGCCCGGCGCCGGACGGGTACGGGAACATGACAAGATGATACAAGATGTTTTCAGAATCTTTAGCAGATTCCTTTACTTCTCCGACACGCGCTTTCTCCCACCGCGCCTGCCATTTTTTCTCGATCTCTTGATGGTTGTAACTTGCCATATAGTTGCGATGGTAACACAGGACTTTGAAGTTTTCCAACGAGTCATTTTTTGACTTGAAACATCTCGGTCTGTATCCTACCCCAAGACCTTTTCAAATCAGAGGGGTCTGTCCCCGGAAGGAGGAATCTGTGCGCGGACGCAAACCTGATGCGGAACGGCTACGGACGTTTTTGAAAAGAGACTTTTTGAAACCGCACGCGAATCAAGTGGCAACTGCCCTGACCATGTTCGAACCGTTCTTTCCCATAGCAAACGGCGATGTGCCGATCTCGCTTGTCAAAAAAGACGACGAACTTTCAGAACTGATTCATCGAAACTCCGATCTGCTTGATGGAGCGCCGGATCATCGCTGGAACATTCATATACTTGATACACGAGAACCGTCTCCGATAGATTTTCTCCCCTACACCACTCCACGATGTGTGACAGGAGAGGCTCGAACTTCGCTCTTTCTGGAGGGAAGTCTTGCAGTAAACGAGTGCCTCCTCCTTAGCCTCAAGCAACAGTTTCAGGAAAAGATACGGAGACACTATCCGCGCATGGGATGGCAATTCCTGAATGAACTTGAATCACGGCTCGGTGCCCCATTCTACGAGTTGATGGATGCCGTGATCCGCGGCGACAAGGATCTGACGCAACATGTCGGCCGCATTCAACTCTTTCTTGTCGGTATTTATCCTATGCCGTCCCGCACAGCCGATAGGCTATATCTTCCGGTTGCGCAAAACTGATCGCGCACCATCACAAAACCCGGAACATTCTCATTCCGGGCTTTTTATTCCTAAATCCCTAATGCCTTCAATGCCTTTAACGCCTGCCCGAATGACCGAACTTTCGGTCAGGCTGGCTTTCAGTGCCTCTCGAGATACCGTTCCGCGTCGATCGCAGCCATACAACCGGTTCCGGCGGCCGATACCGCTTGACGATATTTTGAATCCGCCACATCGCCGCAGGCAAAAACGCCATCAACGCTCGTCTCTGTTGTGAACGGTTTTGTGATGATGTATCCGGAAACATTCAGCTCTAACTTCCCTTGAAACAAATCTGTGTTCGGCTTGTGTCCGATGGCGACAAACAACCCCTGCACATCCAATTTCTTTTCCTCCTGCGTTTTGTTATTCACGATACGAAGACCCGTAACGATTTTGCCATTGCCAAGCACCTCCTTTACTTCCGTGTTCCAGAGAATGGAAATCTGCGGATCGTTGATAATGCGATCCTGTATAATTTTGGAGGCTTTCATCACATCACTGCGCACAAGCATCACGATTTTTTTCGCGAATTTTTTCAAATAAT
>CAZPPQ010000016.1:0-18071 GCA_964588505.1 uncultured Gammaproteobacteria bacterium
TTCCTTTCATATGATTTCAAGGGTCTGGGTGTATCATATGTCATGAACCAGCGCAGAATGTTGATAAACTGTGGACAGTGTGATAAACTGTTTGTTACTCAATTTGTTCTATGCCGAAACGCACATACCAACCCAAAAAGGCCCGCCGTTCTAAGGTACATGGATTTCGTGTCAGAATGAGAACAAAGGCAGGCCGCGATGTTCTCCGCCGTCGCCGAAGCCAAGGACGGAAACACATGAGTGTCGTAGCGAAAAAAAAATAATGGTAAAATAAGGCTGTGTTTCCACAAAAAAACCGCCTTCGACATGAACAGGATATCAAGATGCTCTTCTCAAAAGGAAAGAGCATCTTTGGTAATGTTATTGGGTTGAAGTTTAGAAAGAATGGGTTTTCAGATACGCGATTTGCCGTGGTTGTTGGAAGCAAAGTTGCCAAAAGTGCTGTTGAACGCAATCGAATTCGTCGGAAAATTCGAGAGGTTATCCGTGTTCGTATTCCTCAAATTACCTGTGGATATGATGTGGTTATTCTGGTAAGGCCAGGGGCAGTCAAAAAGACAAACACAGAGATTGAGTCAATTATTTTGGAGATTTTAAAAAAGTCGGCCCTTTTGAAAAATGTATGAAGTCGGTTGTCCTAGCCATTATTCGTTTATATCAAAAAACGCTTTCATTTGATCATGGCCCGCTTCGTTGTTTATTTCCTCACGGATATTGTCGATTTTATCCTTCCTGTTCTGCGTATGGATATGAAGCGATTAAATTCCATGGATTTTTAAAAGGGAGTTTTTTAACCATCAAAAGGATTTTTCGTTGCAATCCTTGGCATCAAGGGGGAAATGATCCAGTTCCGAAGAGCTAAAAATATTTCATCACTTTTGATTCCATAGTGCAGTAAAGATACTCCGTAACATCTGAACGATATATTCATCCTCAATGAGGATCACAAGCGGTGTTTTTGGTTGCCAAATGATTACTTTATTGGCATAGAGCATAAAGCCCGTTACGAACGGAACAGTGCCACGAAAAATTTTGGTCATCCGCATATCTTGTTTGTCTGTTGCTTCGAGGACAGTGGCGTCTTCTCCCGGAGTAAGAAGAGCATTCATGTGAATATTTTTTTTAACTCTTTCCGCAATCCATTCACGTTCTTTTTCCCAAGTGATGAGGTTGATAAATGCGTCAGCCGAACCAAAATACTCTATTGTATTTTTTGCCTCATCAAGCACTTGAAAAAAAATCTTCATCCATTCTTTTTCACCATTTAAAATACGAATTTTGCTCGGCATTTCTCCTTGGCGGTAGAGAGCAAGCAAATCCGGCATTGCCCCAACAAGCGTTTGGTCGAGCGTTCCCATCGCTTCGCGCTTTTTTCGCAATTGTTCGAGTACTGCTGTCGGCGGCTCCACCATAAAGGTGCGGAGATAACGTTTCCGTTCGGAAAACTTTGCTAAACCATACACCTCAAGTTCTGCAATGATCTTATAGACATTGGGTCGCGGAATATTGAGATTCTCAGCCAAGGAAGCAATCGTGGTCGGCCCCAGCGAGAGCGAAGTGATGTAGAGATTCGATTCTGACTCAGTGAGCCCGAGCTCTTTTAGGGAAGTGTAGAGATTCTCGCGTACTTCAGATTGCGAAATCATAGCGATTTCACACAGAAGCACATCAACGACCTGATTCCTGAACGGTTGATCGCCTATCGCAGGGTTGGATTCCTTGATATTGCAAATATTAAAGCGACCATCCAGACGCTACAGACATTCGGCATCTTGGCGCAGGCACACGCAGCGAAAAGCGCCACAAGTGCTGAGTTCTATAAATTCCTGTGTGAAAACGATATCGTCTTCTACGACGCGCAGCAAATCAATTCTGCGGTACTGAAAAAGATGCAGATGCTTATTCCGGAAAAAATCGTTGACGTTCGGTTATTACCATCCGCTACCTATGCAATTCAAAATAAAACATTTGGCATAGTCGGCTTGGGTCGTATTGGAAGAAATGTTGCACGAATCGCAAAAGGCCTCGGGTTCCGCGTCATCTATGCATCGCGAAACCGCCATCTCGAGGCTGAGGCTGAACTCGGCATTGTACACACAGGACTCGAGGAACTCATGCGAGATAGCGATGTCGTCTCAGTCCATGTGCCAGCGCATCATGCAGAAAATCTCATCAATAAAACTCTCATTGAGAGCATGAAGGTGGGGTCGCTTTTCATTAACACTGCCGATGGCAATGCACTCGACCAACATGCACTGACCAAACGCATGGCGCAGAATGAGGTATTCGCATATCTCGATGTGTATCCTGGCTTGCCGCGAAAAGACATCCTCGGTTTGCCGATGGACGATCCGTCTGACTGGAAAATCCATAAACTGCTCTCGAATCACGTTATTGCCTATCGTGCGGGCTGGAAAACACAAGAGTCCATTCGCGTGAAAACGTACAAGTTGCTCGGCGAAATGGTTGACGCACTCAATAACGCTTAAAACATATGGTATCTCAAGAAAACGCGACACGCGACAAATTTAATGCACTTAAAAGGTATTACGACGAAACATAGGATGAGGATAGCCACACTCTGCATGTAGGTTTGTTTCAAACGGGTCATGACTCGTTGCCCGAGGCATATGCAAATGCCACAAAGCACCTCGTCGATCGTATTAACGTCATCGCACCAATCAACGATAAGTTGACTCTCCTCGATGTGGGGTGTGGGACTGGGCGAACACTGATTGAGATCTGCGCGACATTTGGTTGCAGCGGCGTTGGTGTTGACTTGAGTGATGCACAAATTTTGGACGCACAAGCGTACTTGTTGGAGCTTAATGTGACGCGAACTACGCAGGGGCTCCCTGAAATTCGCGCACGCTTCGTCCAAGGAAGCGCCAGTGAGTTGGAAACGGTGATAAAAAAAGACGAGCGTTTTACGCATGTCATAAGCCAAGATGCCATCATGCTTGTCGCAAACAAGCAATCGTTATTTGAGAACGTGTATCGCTTCCTTGCGCCGGGTGGCGTGCTTGCGGTCACCGACTTTTTGTCGGAAGTGTCTGCTACAAATATGCTAGAGAGTGACCAGCGGTTGGTCTACTCACTTGTAAATTGGACGGGCGAACTCTCTCAGGATGTCTATCTCAAGATTCTTAACACTGTAGGGTTCGCAGAGGCGACAGTGGAACGTCACGACGCCGACATGATTCGTACCTATCAAATGCTTGCAGATAAAATGCAGCCCTACACGAATCAGGATGACAAAATGTATAAGGAGCTACAGTCCCGCTACCAGCATATTGTTGATGCAGTTAAGCGCGGCAAAATGGGTTGGGGCTTGTTCCTTGCCCAAAAGCTGGTGCGTAAAACGGTGCTCATCGCCGGAACCAAGGAACATTCCATTGGTCGGTTCATCGGCCAGGCTCTCCATGCTATGGGTTGGGAGGTTTGGCTATATAGCCGTAGTGCAAGCAAAGTTGATGAACAGTCTTGGCATGAACGATCGTGTGATATCGCTGACGAGAACAGCATTAAATCCTTGCTCACAGAAATTCCTAGTCTTGACCTCGTTATGATGCTCGCTGATTCCGGCGGTCACGGTGAGCTTAGTGAACTTTCAGAAGATCGAGTCAAACAGTGCGTTGATGCAAAACTCGTTGGAAGCGTGCTTCTCGCAAAGGCCATCGAAAAGAAATACTCACTGTCCAAATCACCGATTCAAATGGTCTGGTGCGCTGGGAAGCCGTCAAATAAATCCAAGGATCTCATCCTCTACGCACTTATAAATGCGGGGTTGGCCTCATTCGTTGAGGCGATTAATGCACATTACGGTTCTCTCCTCGAGGCGTATTACCTACCGACAGGTCTTATCTCGCCATCTACACTTGGTGATGAGTATATTCATGAGACAGGTGCACATCTAAAAGCAGTCGCGCAACATCCACAAACTATTTTGGATGTGGTTCTTGATATCGTGAACCAGAAGTTTGCACACGGAGTGATAGATCAAAAAGAAAAAGGTCGTGCTTTAATGTAAAGCTTTGATTGGGTTATAAAGATATCGTACAAATATAAAATTGGTGTTTTCAGATTATTTCGAATTGTTTCAGAGGGATCGTGTGTCCACGAACGAGAGAAATTTTTGATGGAGACATCCCGAGTTCTTCAGCAAGCAGTTTTAAAATAGCCACATTTGCCTTTCCATTTTCTGGCGCTTCGGTTACGGAAATTTTGAAAGTTGTTTCGTCCATCCGAACTATTTCATTTTTTTTTGCTCGCGCCTTCGCATGCACCGTGATGATCATACTTTCCGGAACGACTTAAGGAGAGCGATGTCCTTTTCACGACCGGAATCAAACGGTGTTTCGATAATCAGATCTTTTTTTTGAAGTTTTGGATGTTGAGTGATGGCTTTAAACACCTCTTTTCCCATTTTTCCTTTTCCAAGATGTTCGTGGCGGTCTTTGTGTCCGCTGAATTCAATTTTTGAGTCGTTTATATGGAAGAGAATGAGTTTTTTTAATCCAATTGTTTTTTCAAATGTTTTTAAGACCGCATCCAATCCTTCAGCCGTTTGTAAATTATATCCAGAGGCAAATGCGTGCTGGGTATCAAGACAAATACCGATTTCTTCCCCTTGTTTTGTTCCATCAATAAATGTTGCTATTTCCTCAAATGTGTCTCCCATGACATTTCCGGCTCCTGCGGAGTTTTCAATCAAAAGTTGGCAGGATCCAGAATATTCATTAAGGATTCGGTCCAATCCGTCAATAATCCGTTCCGTTCCTTGTTTTTTGCTCTGTCCTTTTGAAGAACCAGGGTGGAACATGACAGCTTTACATCCAAGCAGACTTCCCCGCTCCAGTTCTTGCCGAATGATGGAAACCGAAGTTTTAAAGATTCGGTCCAAAGGAGAAGCGAGGTTCAAAATATAAGGGGCGTGAATGTACGAGGTGGTGATTCCCGTGGATTTCATAGTCTCGCGGAATCGGACGACCGTTTCTTCTGTGATTGGCTTTACAACGCCCCCTTGCGGGGAGCGCGAAAAAAACTGAAATGTCTCACAGCCAAGAGCGGCGGCGTTTATCGGGGCGTTCCAAAGACCTCCGGAAACGGAAACATGGGCTCCGATGTGCATATTTTGTTATCATTTTATGGTTTGACCATGATTCCGCGCAGAAGCTCCACAACCTTTCTATTACGGAGCATTGTTTCCATATATTCGCGGAATGTCGGAGAATAAACCCGTTGTTTTTCTTCTTTTGATTCGTATTCGGCTGCGAATTTGTCGAGTTCTTCATCTAGTTCTTTTGTTTCAACGGTTATTTTTTCCCGTTTGCCGATTTCACGGACAAGAAGCGCGACTTTTACGCGCAAAATGGCCTGTGGAGTAAATTCCATCTTGAGTTCCGCCACTGTTTTTTTGAGGTGTTTGAGGTAATCTTCAAAAGAGAGTCCTTGTTCTTCAATACGATGTGTCAATTCCTGGATCATGCGGTTGATTTCTTCGTTCAAGAGGAGATCAGGGATGTCTTCGAAACGCGATTCTTTCGCGATCGTTTCAAGAAGGTCTTTTTCCTGGCGCATTTTTTCTTCTTTTGTCCGTTCTCGCCTGATATTTTCCGAGATAAGCTGTTTCAGAGTGGCAAAATCTTTTTGTCCGATGGAAGCGGCGAATTCATTATTCAATTCCGGGCAGGAGAGATGATAAAGCTCCTTCAGTGTTACCTCAAAATCCACCGGTTTTCCGGCAAGCATGGATTGAGCGTGCTCTTTCGGAAATTCAAGAGTGAATGTTCTCTGCTCCCCCTCTTTCATACCCACAAGCTGTTCTTTGAAACCAGGGATGTAGTAATCCTCGTTCAAAAACACGGAATGATTTGGAGATTGGCCACCTTCAATCGACACGCCGTCCTTTTTCATATTTACGGATAGCACGGCTTTGTCTGATGTTCCGAGTGTCTCGGTTGTTGTCCCACGGATTTCCTTGGTCTGCATCCGTTGGATGTCTTTGAGTGCAAGCCCCATGTCTTTCTCTGAAACATCAACTGTTTTTGTTTTGACGGAAAGGTTTCGAAAATCCGCAAGGCGGGTGATTTGCGGCATACGGGTTACCTCGGCTGTGAAAATAAGGTTATTGTCAGGGGCGAGTTTGACAACGTCAATTTTTGGAGATCCGACTGTTTCAATGTTGTTTCCGTCAACGGCTTCGATATATGTTTTTCGGACGATCCGTTCAAGCGCCTCCTCGTAGATTTTCATTTCTCCGAATCGTTGTTTAACCACATCATATCCGGCTTTCCCAGGGCGGAATCCGGGGATGGAGGAATGTTCAGAAAGATGGGTCGCGGCTTCTTCAAGAAACGGCCGCATCTCGTCGAGAGGGACCGTGATTGTAAATTTTACTTGATTTTTCGGAAGTTGTTCGATATTAATGATTGACATAATGTGCAGAGTATAGACGGGTTTCTTGAAAGCGTCAATCGTTTTGGATAAAAAAGACCCCCGCAAATGCAGGGGTCAGGAGAGAGACAGGAAATGCTGCTCGAGACGTTTTCTGGAAGAGATGTATCTCTCCCAGCGTTGTTTTCGATCTTTCTTTCCCTCGTGCATCCAATCGAAAACAGCTTTTTCCGTTTCCTGCTCGAGGAGGTCTTGCAGTTTTTTCCTTGTGATGTCCAGGACCAACTGGAGGTCAAGCCAGTCGCTCCCTGTTTCTCCCATTTCTTTCCAAACAGGCGGGAGCGTATCCTCTTTTTTCATTTTTCTCCAGTCCAGATACAGTCCCATCCGATGGAGGATTTCGCAAGCAAGGATGAGTTTTCTCCAAATTTTTTCGCCGCCGATCGCGTCTATGAAAAGGCGGTAGGCATTTTGTTGGTTTCGATTTTTTTGCGTAAGGATGAGAATTTTGATGATCTCGTCGCTGTAGATTGCTTTTATCAGTTCCGGACGCCAACGCGCAGATGCGATGGATTCTCCCCCTTCTTCTCGCATACGCGAGGCCGCGATCACAAGCAAATCAACAAGTGTTTCATGGTTTGCCGGCTCACCGGAAAAGATTTTGAAGAACTCACGGAGAAGACGTCGCCATTCTTTGGTAGTCAGCGCATTTCCGTGATTTTCGAAGAATGAAAAGTCCGCTTGGATTGTTCTTTGTTTCAAGAGAGACATGCGTACTGGTTCTGCATCTTTATGTCCGAGGTGTCTTTTCAGAACAGAGATGCCGCGTTTTCCCATTTTGAGCAGATGGCGGAACACGATTGTGGCCGGAACGACGTGAGTCTCGATCATTTGATTGAAATCGTCAGGCTTGAGGGAAGTCCATCGGATGTGTTTTGTTATTCTCTCTTGAACAAGAAGAGAACGTTTGCCGCGCGCGAGTTTTTCAAACGGGTTTGGCGCTGTCCCGAGCGCGACGTCAAGCGGGTTTGTCATAACAAATTCTTCTGGCTTCCACAGTACGGAGACGCGGTCGTTTGCCGCATGATCCACGCCCTCTCCCCACAGACGCATGCAACGGGTGTCTCCGTCGAATGACGGATCCACGCACATCTTCAGGTGTACGGAAACAATATTCCGTTGTTTTCCGTCCAGTTTGGATGATTCAGGCTCTCCTGAAGTGAAGAACCGTTCCGTGATTTCGCCGGTCCGGATCCGTTTCAGCCTCCGGATTCCCTGCGTGTATTGCAGAGCCGTCACATACGGTCCGAACCGGAGACCGAGCGCCGCGCGGAGGATTTGCGTTTGGAACCACCGTTCCTCAATCGGAGAATCGCTCATCCGCCGTGTCGCTTGCGTTTTGGCGCTTGCCGCATTGTGCAGGAGTATTCGGAGACTTTTTTGAAGGTGTTTGCAACGTACGAGATGATCCCGTATGCCGCAGATTTCACGGATTGTTGGCAGGTCCGTGGGGTTTCCTTTTGGAGAAAATTCGAAAACCCACTTTTGTTGCCCATGGAGATTGTTGATGATTTCACAGCAAACCCCATTCACGATCATCTCGTTTTGATCCGAGATTTCTTTTGCGAGTTCCGCAAGTTCTCTTCCGTATTCAACCGCCGCTTTTACAGCCGCGGCAAAGAAATGTGCGCTTGCTTCCGACCATAAGATTGACGCTGGCGTGTTCAATCCTTGCCGCTGTTTCTTCAAATGGTCAGAAATTGTCTGCTCGAAAATTTCCGTCGCCTTTTCCATGGACGGATAACAAAGTTCAAGCCCGACATCAAGAAAAGGTTGCAGACGTTCAGCGAGGATTTGAATTTGCGTTTCTGTCTGCACGCGCACTCCGAGCGTTTTTGCGATATGAACGAGAACAGGAAGGATTCCGTCTGCGACAATGCGTTCGACCGGCAATGCGCTCCAAAGAGCGCCGCCACCATCGGTTTTTGCTCGTGTGCTGTTCCGTTCGCGCAAAGCTTTAAGAAAGGCGAAAAACGGTTTTGTTTCTGATGTTGCCGCCCGGGTTTCGGGCGGCGGCGCGTAACGCACGATCGCACTCGTTGCCATGTGACCTCCGGGGGTTTGATTTTAATGAACAGAGAGAAACTCGAAAGGATTTTCGGGTTTCTATACTATTCAAGAAAAACGGCCCGGTATCCCCCGCAAATCGGGATGCCGGGCCGCACGTATCGTTTCACTCGCCGAGATCGAGCCTACTGGCCACGTCTTCCGCGACTTTTGGCGCGTCCGCGCGCGCGGCGCGCGATTCTGTGTACGCCATGCGCGCCTCGGCGAGCTCTTCTCCGTTGAAATGCCGGAGCTCATCAAGTTCTTCAAGCCTACGGAGGCGTTCTTCTGCCTCGTGAGGATCCAATCCGACGGAATGGAACACTGACAAGAGTCTCTGTTGATCAACGTCTTCATCCGGAGATTCCGGTTCTTCATCTGACGGTTCGTCGTCTCCGTCAGATGGTCTCACTTCGACATCAGGTTGGCCTGTCTCTACCCAACAAGCCCAGACCAACCAGTCGAAAAGAGTTCGATTGGAGATCTCGAGTTCAAGTATCTCTCCCCAATCTCCCCGGTCCTTGAGCTTCAACGCCCAAGCCTTGAGGAAATAGAGGTTGATCGCATCATCATTTTTGTCAAGATTTTCCGCAAGTGCGCGGATCAGCAGTTTTTGCTCGACAAGCAAGATTGCGGCCGATCCGAGTTCGCCTTGTGCGGCGAGGAGTTCTACCAGACGTTCTTGCGTCATATGAGACGTGATGAGCTCCGTAGCCCTGGCATCGTCGCCGATTGCGCCAATGACCTCGTCGAGAGCATCAGCGTTTCCCTTCAGGGTGAGACCGACGTTGTGATCCTGAATGTGTTGGATGACTGCGACCGGATTCGCACGGACGATCCTTGCAAACTGTTTAGGATCCATTTCTCCTTTTGCAAAAAGTGTGAGAGCTTTACTGATCATTTTTTCTCCTTTTGAGGCTTGCAGAGGATGTAGGCTTTCACGGTAGGCTCGTCCTTGGCTTCTTCGAGAACGGCTACCATTGTGCTGTAGACTTTGCGGCCGTCTACCGTCTCTTGGAGACGCGTGAGCAAACATGCGACAGGATGTGACGGATCTGTGCGAAGGCGTGGGTCGTCTTTCAAGCCCGGGTATACGGAAAGGGCCGCCGCTGTCACGGCAGGATCGAGAAGTCTTGACCCGACCACAGGATCAACACAAATCATGTTTGCGAATTCTCTTTCACCCATAGCGAGAAGTTTTTCTGCGAGCTTCATAGCTTCGGAGAGCCGGCTGTCAGTGAGCTCACCTGACTCTTCAACATGCCTCACCAGCGTGCCAAAAGCCGCAATGAACTCGTTCATCGCCCTGCTTCGTCTTGCCTTTTCTTGTTCCATTTTGTGACCTCCATTGTGAAACGAGTTTGAATTGGAAAGAGCAACATCCCACCCTAGCGGCTTTTGGCAATTTCGTCAAGAGGGTGTTTTTGAGTAAAAAAATCAGCCTTACGGCTGAAAGATAATGTAAAGATCACCGGTAGAACCCCAGTTTTTGCCTGGTTTTCCAAGATTTGGAATCCGGCACCACGGAGTTTTATCCGTATCTGGAGGGATTTGGATGGAAAGAGTTTGTTCTCCATCATTTCCTCTACGGTTCAGAGTGATTTCGACAAAGCCGCCTTTTTTGAGAAGTTCCCGCGATATGCGCACGACCATCCCAACGTCTTCACCGATGTGCGGCGCCGCGGGTGCTGTTTCAAAAAAGTGTTCCAGAGTTTTCTTTCCGTCCGGATGTTGAAGGAGTAATTCTCCGATTGTCTTAGGAGGCTTGAGCGTGAGATCGTATGCAAGGCGCCGCGAATGGTCGCCAAGTATATCGTATGCCTCGGTGATGTCTCGGAATCGTTTCTCCGCGTCCGTGTTTCCCGGATGTTTATCCGGATGGCTCGCGTGCGCAAGGGCACGGTAAGCCGTCTTGATTTCTTCTGTTGACGCCCCCCGTGAAATCTCGAGGACGTCATAATGCGTGATGCTCGCCATAGCGTCCTCCTTTTTACTCCTCCCCCATCATTTCAAAATGGAATCGGTTGTTTCGGAAAGGGGCCAGACGATCTTTCCAGTGCTTCAGTTCCGCTTCACACCGCATACGGGCGCGATATTTTGCGTATCGAAAATTTAAGTCAAGATGTCGTCTTACAAGGGAAGGCGACAGAGTCATTTCGTCTTGCGGTTTCCCATCAATACATTCCATTAGTTTTTTTGAGCGAGAAGGATGACGCATAAGCCTTAGAGCTTTTGCCTGGATTTGTCTCACGCGTTCCCTAGTGCACCTGAAGTATCTCGCAACCTCTTCGTATGTGAACTCTCTCATTGTGTAGGAGAGCCCGAAACGCATACGAATGACTTTTTCTTCGCGCGGTGTGAGCGTGGCGAGCGCTTCTCTGATCGTGAATGAGAGTTCGGCGCCCACAATGTATTCTTCCTGCGACCCCGAATCCCCAATCAGCGCCGTTTCGTCCATCACGGACGGTCCGAGACATTCAGTCGGATCAGCTTGTTCATCTACGCGCAAGAATGGTTGTTCGATAACATCATCCAATGCCGCAATGTCGTTCATTATCGCGATTAGAAACAGTTTTCGCACATAATGAATCGGGACATCGAGCCGTTCCGCGATTTCTCCAACGGTCGGCTCGCGTCCGAGTTCTTGAGCGCAGTATCGTATATGTCGTAGCAGTTTGCGGATTTTTTCCTGGATGTAGGAAGGAAGATAAATGATGTTTCTGATTTTTGGGCGGGCTTCGGCGACGCAACCATAGATTTCCCAAATGGCCCAAGTGGAAAGTCTTATGCCGCGTTTTAGGTCGTGTCCTTTAATCCCTTCCATCAGCCCGATTACTCCTTCTTGAAACAGGTCTTCCCAATCAACAGATGTTTTTGCGTAGGCCCGTGAAATCCGTATCACCAGACCGAGCCATGTTTCCACAAGAATATTGAAAGCCGCTCGGTCACCTTTTTTTGCGAGAGACAGAAAGTTTCGTTCATCTTCTGCGGTTAGAGGTGGGCGACGTTTATGGTGCTTACTGATTGGGAATTTGAATTTCTCTTCGTACATCCGGAGTCGAGGAAAAGAATTCGGGAGCGAAGCCATTTCACCTCCTTTTAGTTGGTTTTTATTGTAAATGACCGTTTCATCGTTTTACGATGACAATGAACCATAAGCCATTATTTGCGTTTTGTCAATCGAAAAAAACACCCGCGATTTTTTGCGGGGTGTTTAGAAGCTTTTCAGCGGGCAGATGAACCCACCGTAGCGGTCACTATCTTTGCAACCTTATTCACGGCCGCATCGAACAGTGGATCTTCAGTGAGAAAGTACTGATTATCCACAAGGGATTCTACCTCATAGACAATCCTGTTTTTGTCCAACTGTTGTCTGCGCACGATCATGATGTGCACACGCGGTTTTTTCGGAGGACACGGTTTCTTGTTGAATAGTGGGACGAGAGCGTGCTGGAACGCGACAGCATCACTCACGCGTAGTCCCGTGTCGACGGCAACGCAGTGTAGCGGACTTGCATTCGCGTTGACTGTAGCCTCGCGCTTTTCATCCTGAATGCGTTCGTACACTTGAATATTTATTCAAAGATCCGAACGTAGACTCGACTTTCAAACCTCTGCCGATGAGACGCACTCCGTCGAGTGATGCCTCCATATACATCACTTCTCCAGTGGCTTCGGGTACAGTGAGCGCCCGAAAGCGCGCTGCGCCAGGGACGCACGGCGTATCCGTGAAGTGCCCGGCGAATGTGTAGATGAACCTACGCGCGTCTTTTTCCGTGAGAGGCCCGGCATCAATGCACACCTCCGCACTCCGCGCTGGGGACATCTTGGCCTTGTCCGGAGCAGCCGCGCTCGCCGCGGATGCGACCGTACACCACACCGTTACTGCAATCGACGATGACGTCATTTTCCAACGCATGTTTGCGACCTCCTTGATGCCGTTATGGCACCATGTTGACAACACTGTAAGTGCAGTCGCTCAATAACCACCTTATATTATGTGGGATATCCCTGTCAAGAGATTCCTCATCGAAATTAGCTGGAAATAAAAATCGCCCGCGATGCAGGCGATTTTTATGATTTAGATGATGAACGAGACAATGAGCAAGGCCACAATGTTCAGGATTTTGATCATCGGGTTCAAAGCCGGGCCCGCCGTATCTTTGTACGGATCACCGACCGTATCGCCTGTAACGGCGGCTTTGTGAGTGTCGCTTCCCTTCCCGCCGAAATTTCCGGCCTCAATGAATTTTTTCGCGTTGTCCCAAGCTCCGCCTCCGGTTGTCATTGAAATAGCAACAAACAATCCCGTGACGATCGCCCCGATTAAGAGACCGCCGAGTCCAGACGGACCGAGAATGAGACCCACGACAATTGGAGCCAAAACAGCGAGTAACGAAGGAGCAATCATTTTTCTGATCGCTTCTTTCGTGACGATATCCACAGCGCGTCCGTAATCCGGTTTTCCTGTCCCATCCATAATACCCGGGATTTCACGGAACTGACGGCGGACTTCGGTTACAACGCTTCCGGCCGCTTTTCCGACCGCTTCCATTGCCATGGCGCCGAACAGATATGTTACGAGCCCGCCAAGGAATAGCCCGGCGACAACTTCAGGTTTTGAGAGACCAAAATTTACAATAACTCCTCGGCTTTCGATTGTGTGGACATAATCTCCGAAGAGCACCAGAGCGGCCAATCCGGCCGAACCGATTGCGTATGCCTTCGTGACGGCTTTTGTCGTGTTTCCGACCGCATCAAGAGGATCGGTTACCGCGCGAACTTCATCAGGAAGTCCGGCCATTTCCGCAATACCTCCGGCATTGTCCGTAATCGGGCCGTACGCGTCGATCGCCACGATGATCCCGGTCAAAGAGAGCATTGCCATGGCTGCGATTGCGATGCCATAGAGACCGGCAAATGAGAAAGCTGTTAAGATTCCGAGAACAATGACAATGACTGGCAAGGCCGTGGACTTCATGGAAAGCGCGAGTCCGGCGATGATGTTTGTCCCATGGCCGGATTGTGAAGCCTCGGCAAGTTTTTGGACAGGCTTGAATCTCGTGCCCGTGTAGTATTCGGTAATGTATATAAGAAGGCCTGTTACGGCGAGTCCGACCAACGAACTGGCAAACAACATGTTTGTATTTAGACCCTCGACTTCTTTCAACATGTACGAGGTGACAAACCAGAAAAATATGGCCGCCAGAGCTCCGGCAACAGCGAGGCCTTTGTACAGCGCGTTCATGATGTTGTTGCTTTTTCCGAGCTTGAACGCGAATGTGCCTATGACAGAGGCAATAATCGCGGCGCCGCCAAGAGCGATCGGATACAAGATGACGGTTTCGTTTCCGGGGAACAACAAGGATCCAAGAAGCATGGCCGCAACGGTTGTAACCGCGTAGGTCTCAAAGAGATCCTCGGCCATCCCGGCGCAGTCCCCCACATTGTCGCCAACATTGTCTGCAATGACTGCCGGGTTGCGTGGATCATCTTCCGGAATATTCGCCTCCATTTTTCCGACCAAATCAGCGCCAACATCAGCCGCTTTCGTGAAAATGCCTCCTCCCAAACGGGCGAATACGCTGATAAGCGACCCACCGAATCCCAAGCCGATCAGACCTTGTGTGCTTTCTGTTACGGCATAAAAAACAGCGACTCCAAGGAGGCCAAGGCCAACGACAAAAAGTCCTGTCACTGTCCCTCCGCGCACGGCCATTTGTAGCGCGGCAGAGAGCCCTTGCTTGGCCGCTTCGGTCGTGCGCACATTGGCGCGTACGGAAACGGACATACCGATAAATCCTGCCACGCCGGAAAGAACGGCTCCGACGAGGAACCCGGCCGCGAGCTTCCAATCAAGGAATAGACCGATGAGAATGAACACAACGATGCCTATCATGGCGATCGTTTTATATTGGCGCGCCATGTACGCGCGCGCCCCCTCTTGAATCGCGAGCGAAATCCCGATCATTTTTCCGTCTCCGGCCGGGCGCTTGAGAATCCATCGGATGAGAACGACTCCGTAGATGAGCGCAAGGAGCGCCGCGCCAACTGAGGCAATGAGTGTGGTATTCATAGAATTTTAGTTTGCGTTGCCATCCTAGGGAAAATAGGGCAAAATGTCAATGGAATCTTTTGGATTTCCATTGACGGAATCGCGGAAAATGAGTAGGGTAAGAATTTGAAACTCAACCGATATTCCAAAATTTGTGATAAAACAGTGGATCGTACATAACCTTCTCCTTTTTTTAAAGGGGCTTGTTTTGGTGAAAAAGGCGTTTAGATTTTTTTTCCGCTTTTTACTCTCTCCGTTGCGGGTTATCGGAAGGATTTTTTTGCGTTTTTTGATTGTTCCAGGATATCGGATGTTTTTCTTGTTCCGAAGATCAATGAATCATCTTTTTCTTCCGATGAAGCGGCGTGCCTCGTTTTTTTTCGTCAATCGTTACACCGTGCATATCGCTGTTTTTGTCGTGGTGTTGTTTTCCATTTTTATGAATTTGGACAGTCGCCAAGTGCGGGCGGAATCGTTCGGCCGCCAGAGTCTTCTGTATTCTCTGATTTCTCAAGACCAATCGTTTCTGGTTGAAACAATCTCTTCTATCGCAGAGTCTCCTCCGGCAACCCGCTTCAGTTATATGGAAGATCCGTCCTTGAATCCATCCGCACATAGGGACGAGGCTTTTATAGGATCAGATTATGTAACAACGTTGACAGGAGTAGCCGTGAGTTCCACAACATTGCTTGGAACATCAGATTCCGCAGCCTCCCGAGAGATGGTTGAGACATATACGGTTGGAGAGGGTGATACGTTAGGACAGATTGCCGACCGGTTCGGCTTGAGTCTTAATTCAGTCCTTTGGGCGAACAGTTTGACGTTCCGGAGCGTTATCCGTCCCGGGACGATTTTGCGGATTCCGCCGGTTGACGGAGTGCTTTATAAAGTGAAACGTGGTGACACGATTGCGAAGATCGCGAAAAATTACAGTTCTGATATGGAGAAAATTTTCGCGTTCAATCATTTGGAGCCCGCATCAAACCTTGTCGTAGGATCAGAGTTGATTATTCCGGATGGCCGTCCTCCGGCTCCGGCCCCGACAACGAGTTACTCGGCCCCGATAAGCAGTCTCTTTAGTCGTGTTCCAACATGGGATAATTCCGGGGATATGGCCCGCGGTTCTGCAAAAGGAAAAGGGACATGGGTTTGGCCTTCGACATGGCGCGTCATTACGCAGTATTATAGAGGTTGGAGACACACAGGACTTGATATTGATGGAGATTATTCAACGAATAATCTCGCGGCCGCGGACGGCGTCGTCATTTGGGCCGGGTGGAGAAACGGTTATGGATTGACGGTTGAGATTGATCATGGAAATGGGATTGTTACGCGCTACGCGCATCACTCGAAGATCGGCGTAAAGGTCGGCGATGTGGTGAGGGCCGGTGACACGGTTGGAAAAACAGGAACCACAGGGCGTTCGACCGGCACACATCTCCACTTTGAAGTCATCAAGAACGGAAAATTTCAAAATCCACTGGATTACATACGTTAAAATATGGACCAATGTAAAAATTGTTTGACGCGCGTGAAACAATTGAATGAGGAGTGCCGAAAATGCGGATTTCAGATTATGGTTGAACCGGATGAAAAGGCACGCGAGCGGTTTCTCCGCATCCCGACGCTTGGAGCTTTGTTTTTCACGCAGGGATGGACATTGGGAGCGCGGCTCTATTTGTGGTTTGTTTTTTCTTTGATCCCGATTGCCGGGATCATTGCTTTGATTATGTGCGTTATTTTTGGCAGGCGGTGGTCATGGAAATACGGCGGGTGGAAGAATTGGGAGACGTTCAGGAAACGTATGTATATGCTAGATGGAATCAGTATTGCGTGGGTCGTTGCGTTGGCCGTTTTTTATCTTGTGTTCAAGAAGTAAACATTTTACGATGTCGTTCGATATTGGAGAGCTTCGGCAATATGCGAAGCAAGGATCGTTTCAGAGTCGTCCAGATCAGCGATGGTCCGGGCGACTTTTTGGACTCTGGAAAATCCGCGCGCGGAAAGATGTTGTGTCTCGAGCGCTTTCGCGAGCAGTGATTTTCCTTCTGCATCAATTTGGCAAAATTCTTTGAATTTAGACGGAGGAATGTCTGCGTTCGTGATGATCGGAAGGGACGAAAATCGGTTGCGCTGGTGTTCCCGCGCGCGGCAGATGCGCGCGCGGACTTGTTCCGAACGTTCCCCGGTTTGTTCATCGAGCAGGATTTTGGATTCAAGATTCGGCACATGGATGACGAGATCGAAGCGATCAAGCAATGGGCCGGAGAGTTTTCGCACATAGCGTTCTTTTGAACCAAGCGAACACTGGCACATCCGTTTCGGGTCGTCTGCGAATCCGCACGGACACGGATTCATTGCTGCGATGAGGAGAAATCTGGACGGAAATCTGATACTTGTGGAAGCTCGAGCGACTGTCACGTATCCGTCTTCGAGCGGTTGTCGCAGATGTTCGAGAGCTTGGCGTGAAAATTCCGGCAGTTCATCTAAAAATAAAACGCCACGGTGCGCCAGGCTCACCTCTCCCGGGCGCGGCCACGAACCACCGCCGACTAACGCGATGGCCGAGGCAGAGTGGTGCGGCGACCGGAACGCTCTTGTTTTCATGAGTCCTGTATGTGATGGAAGAAGTCCGGCAACAGAAGCAATGGTCGTGGTTTCAATGGCTTCTTCTTGAGAAAGCGGAGGCAGTAATGATGGAAGTGATCTTGCGAGAAGAGTTTTTCCGGTTCCGGGCGGCCCTTTAAGAAGCACATTATGCGCTCCGGCGGCAGCAATCTCCAATCCCCGTTTTGCGTGATGTTGTCCTTTGATATCCGAGAAGTCTATTACCCATTGAACTGTTTCTTCAGGAATTTCCTTGAAAATAAAAGGTTCGATTTGTTGTTCTCCTGAAAGGTGAGATATAAGCGATTGGATTGAATGGATCGGAATGACCGTGATTCCCTGGATACAGGACGCTTCCGCAGCGTTTTCTTGAGGAACAAATACAGTCGTCGCTCCTGTCTTTTTTGTCATTGAGGCGATCGCAAGCGTTCCTGGAACCGGCCGCACATCCCCGTTAAGTCCAAGCTCACCGACCATAACCGTTTTTTCAAGAGCGGCCGGCAGGATGACTCCTTCCGCAAGCAAAAGAGAAACGGCAATAGGAAGATCAAAGAACGGTCCTTGTTTTTTAAGGTCTGCAGGTGCGAGATTAACGGTAATCCGTGTTCGAGGAAATGGAAGGCCGGCGTTTTTGATGGCCGCGCGAATACGCTCGCGGGATTCTTTGATTGCCGCGTCCGGAAGCCCTACAATGTGGAATGCGCCCAACCCGAAAGCGATGTCTGTTTCAATAGCGACAGGGACGGCGTTAAGGCCGAGAAGAGTTGCTGAAGTGAGTGAAAACATAAACCTCCCAAGTTTTGGGAGGTTTGTTATATTCAGATTACACTTTTTTTTCGGAACTGTCAAGCCGATGCGCTGGTTCATGACATATGATACACCCAGACCCTTGAAATCATATGAAAGG
>CAZPPQ010000017.1:0-5815 GCA_964588505.1 uncultured Gammaproteobacteria bacterium
TTCAGACCTTTTTGCGAAAAAGGTCTGTGCCAAAGAAATCTTTGGCTCGAACCTCGTCTTGGCCAACCGCGAGGCGCGCTTGCGCGCGCCGAGCGGAGAGGATTTGTCGGGGGGAAATGCTTGGGCGGCGCTGTGCGCCGCCAACGAAAAAGTCGGTCAATTTTCTGAAAGTCAGATTTTGGTGGGCGGCACAGGAATCGAACCTGTGACCTTACGAATGTGAATCGTACGCTCTAACCGGCTGAGCTAGCCGCCCGTTTCTTCTCTTTTGTTCGGAGAGTGTAGCACGAAGATATTCCCGTTTCAACTATTGACAATCTTTATTTTTTTGCTGTGATGAGTCGTCGCTCAAAAGGGAAGTTCGCGGAACGGATTGGCCGTTTCTCGGGCGTACCGGTGGCAGGAAAGGGAACAGGGTAGCCAAATGGCCAACTTGTTCAGGATTGAAGGAGGAAAGTTGCTCGTGTTTCTTGGAAGACTTGCCCCACCTATCCTGCCCTTGGCAGGGGAGGAATCGCATCCGACCTCCAACTGCCGACCCCCGACCTCTGATATTTGAAACAACTCGCGAAGCGTGTTACTATGGAATAAATTATGCAAGAATCAGCGCCAGAAACAGGGAGCGAGTCCATTATTCAGCAGGGTGGGAACCGAAAAATCAAGGCGGTTTTCGGATTTATCATCGAAGTCATCCAGATTGTCATCATCGCGGCCGCGATCGTGATTCCGATCCGGTACTTTTTGGTTCAGCCGTTCAATGTCAAAGGTGCGTCCATGGAGCCGAATTTTTACGACAGCGAGTACTTGATCATTGACGAACTTTCTTTTCGAATGCGCGCGCCCGAGCGCGGGGAAGTGGTTGTGTTTCGATATCCACGCAATCCGCGGGAGTATTTCATCAAGCGCGTAATCGGGCTTCCTGGCGAGACCGTGGAAATTTTTGGAGGACGCATCGTGATCTACAACAAGGAACATCCGAACGGAGTAACGCTGATTGAATCGTATCTGAACAATGTCTTGACCGAAGGAAAGAAAAAATCCACACTCGCATCCGACGAGTACTGGGTGATGGGGGACAATCGCGGAGAGAGTTTGGATTCGAGAAGTTTCGGACCGCTTCGCCAAGAATTTTTTATCGGCCGCGTTTGGCTGCGCGGATTACCGCTCACGCGACTTGGGGGGTTTGACGCGCCCGAATATAATTTATAAGACCAATTGGACCTATGTTTAAAAAGAAAATAGAACAAAAAAAATTTGTTGTGCGTGAAGAAAAAAAAGAGCCGGTTGAGGTCGCTCCCGTGAAGCGCGGAAAGGCGCCGCCGGAATTGCTTCGCGGCTTTCGTGATATTCTTCCGCAAGAACAGCCGTATTGGCAGGCGATACGCGACGCGGTTCGCGGCATGGCCGAAGCATACAGTTTTGATCGGATTGATTTGCCTGTTTTGGAAAAAACGGATTTGTTTTTGCGTACGGTCGGAAAGCAGACGGACATCGTTGAAAAAGAAATGTACGCGTTTGACGATCAGTCAGGCGATCATGTCTCGCTTCGTCCGGAAGCGACCGCTTCGGTGGCGCGCGCGTATGTAAATCATGGAATGATGAACCTGCCGCAACCGGTTAAGCTTTGGTATGAAGGCCCGATGTTCCGTCACGACCGGCCGCAAGCCGGACGGTACCGCCAGTTTTTTCAGTTCGGATTCGAAACGCTCGGGAGCGATGAAGCAGTCGTGGACGCACAGCTTATCGTGATTGCGACAAAGATGATCGAACAGCTTGGATTGAAGATCATCGTGCAAATCAATTCGATCGGCATTCCAGAAACGCGGCAGGCGTATTTGACAGAGCTTGTGCAATATTTTCGTTTGCATCGCAGCAAGCTGTCCGAAGACGACAAACGCCGGCTTCAAAAAAATCCGCTCCGGCTTTTGGACAGCAAGGAACCCGGAATGGCCGAGCTTTTGGCAGAAGCGCCGCAGATTGTGGATTGGCTTGATGAAAAATCCAAAGAACATTTTATGAAAGTTTTGGAGTTTTTGGACGAGGCAGGCGTTCCGTACGTGTTGAATCCGCATCTCGTGCGCGGATTGGATTATTACACGCGGACCGTATTTGAAATTTGGGAGGATGGAGACGAAGGCGAGCACGCGCAAAACGCGCTCGGCGGCGGCGGACGCTATGATGGCCTTGTGGAACAGCTCGGCGGGCGGCCGACGCCGGCATGCGGATTCGCGATCGGGATAGATCGCGTGGCGCGCTTGCTGATGGACAAAAATATTCAAGTTTCGTCGTCCAAAAAAGCGCAGATTTTTTTCGCCCAGCTCGGGGACGCGGCGCGCCGCGTCGGACTCCGTCTGTTCGAGGAGTTTCGTCTCGCACACATTCCGGTTATTGAAGCCTCGGGCAAAAATGCGCTCAAAGCCCAGTTGGAAGTCGCGAACAAGACAGGCGTTGCGTACACGCTGATTCTCGGACAAAAAGAGGTGTTGGACGGCACCATCATCATCCGTGATATGGAATCCGGAGCCCAGGAAATCGCGGATATCGGCAAGATCGTCTCTTTTATGCAAAAAAAGCTTTCGTCCCCACGGGAGGTGAAGATCCACCATTCGCCAATGGGCTAATTTGCCCGCTGGCGACATAGCATAGTCAAGTAGACTTGACTTCTGGCTTTTTTGTGCTATTTACATCCGCTATGCTAATAACTTCGTCGGGTACTTAAGGGGTCTGTCGCCGAATGTCATTTTGGCTGCAATGTCTGAATTTCGGTCATAATCGTTTCAAAATTTTTCGGCTTATCTACTGATAAACCTCAAAATTTATTCAACGATTCTGTCTCGAAATTCAGCCATTTCGCTTCAAAAGCACATTCGGCGACAGCCCCTTAAGATTTTTGCCAAGGTTATTGCAAGGAACGCCGTGGCCTCATATCAGGGACTTTTTCGCCATGGGAACAGCTTCAAATTGTTGTGTTTTCTTTCCAAGATATTGGTTGATCTTGACATCAGGGCTGAAGTCAGGCAAGATTCTTCCATCTTATTCATAAAAAGAAGGTGAAACACTGTGGTTGACATTAAACGCCGCAAAGGCGAAAGTTTCGAAAGTCTTCTGCGCCGGTTCACGCGCCGCATCCAAGTGAGCGGAAAAATGCTTGAAGCGCGCAAGTACCGGTTCCATTCCAAGGATCCGAATTCGACGAAAAAGAAAGCGAGCGCTCTTCGTCGTTTAGAGTTAAAGGCAAAGCGTGAGTATCTCATCAAAGTCGGGAAGTATGTCGAGGAAAAGCCTCGTGGGAGGCGGTGAATTTAGGTCCTGTGATTCTTTTCGATCGCATCAACGAAGATTTCAAAGTGGCTTTTAAGGCAAGAGAAGAAGCGAAAGTCTCCACGCTCCGGATGCTGAAAGCCGCGCTCAAGAACAAGCAAATTGACTTCATGCATGCATTGTCCGATGAGGAAGTTTTGGTTGTCGTGAAATCGCAAATCAAACAACTCAAGGATTCCGTTGAAGCATTCGTTTCCGGCGGACGGCCGGAGCTTGCCGCCTCGTCCGAGGCCGAGGCGCGCGTGCTCGAAGCGTATCTTCCGGCGCAGATGGATGAAGTCACTCTTGCGACGGTTGTGAAAGAAGCGCTGGCCGGTGCAGGCCTTTCTTCAAAGGCCGATCAAGGGAAAGCCATGGGCGTTGCGATGAAAGCGGTTGCTGGAAAAGCGGACGGCGCGCGCGTACGCGCGATCGTGGAATCTCTTCTTGTCGTTTCGGCTGCCGCCGCGTTTTTTCTTCCGGCATTCGGCGTTTTCGCCGCCGGTCCGATTGAGCCTGTCAGGTGGATTTTTGCGGATACGGTCATTCGCATCATTCGCATCTCACTCCTTCTTTTGGGAGTGCTTTCCGTTAATTTCGTATTGGTTGGAGCGTTTAGTTTTATGACTGCTGGCGGGCGCGATGATGTTCACGAGCATGCGATCAAAAAAATGGCGTTCGGGCTGTTTACGACCGTTGTGGTGATGGCGCTGTTTGCGGTCGCAACGAACGCCCTACAGAAAGGATTATAAGACGCTGGTGGGTTTGTGATATAATATGAGGACACCATTTGTCCTCATGTTTTCTTTTTCTGGAAAACGCAGAAGATTTTGTATAACCGTGACTTTAGGAATCGTGTTGGTTGCGGTTGGTTTTGTTTTTTCTTATCCGGCGCTCGCGCAGACCGCGCTGGAGCGATTCGGCGAAGTGAGTATTCTTCCTAAAACTTCGCTTCCGATTATTGCCGCGCGCTTGATTCGCGCCGTCTTGGGTGTCATAGGGATCGTCACTGTGTTGATCGTGCTGTACGCCGGTTGGTTGTATATGACATCCGGCGGGGATGCCAAACGGATGGAGAAGGCAAAAAGTCTTTTGAAGAACGGAGTCATTGGTCTTCTGATTATTTTTGGTTCTTTCACGATCACGCAGTTTATTTTGAATGCCCTGCTTGGAGGAGGAGGCGTGTCCCCGAGGATTAAGAGCGTTGCGGAACGATACGGCGAGCCGCTTGCCGGCGCGCTGAACGGACGCATGATCACAGACCATTATCCGCCGCGCAATGCTGTGGATATGCCGCGCAATGTTCAGATATTCGTGACATTTGCCGAGCCAGTGCGGCCGTCCACGATCATCAAAGGATATGATGACGCGAAGACTTACACGGATACGGATTCGGCGCCGACAGCTTTGGATGATAAAAGCGTTTTGATTTTCAGGACATCGGAAGGCCAGGGTGATGCGCTCGGATCGGATGCCGTGCGTGTATTTGCGACGGAAGATTGGAAAACATTTGTGTTTGATCCGGTCGGCTTGCTCGGGAACGACAAGACGGACACGAATTACACAGTGACGCTCACATCCCGCATTATGAAAAAAGTCGGTGGCGGATCTTTGCTTGGACAAAATGGGTACCCATGGACGTTTGAGGTTTCAACGGTTGCGGATCTTGTGCCGCCGCAGGTTGTTTCCGTGGCCCCGGAGGCCGCGAAATCCCATGCGCGCAACATGACCGTGGAGATGACGTTCAGCGAGGCAATGAGTCCGGTCTCTTCGACCGGATCGTTGAGGAACGGATTCACAAATATAATTGTGACATCCGCGAAGGGCGATGAAGACGCGACCGGCGTGGACGGTTCTTTTGAAATCAGCAATGGATATCGCACAGTAACATTTACGACCGATGACGCGTGCGCCCAGGACCCATGCGGCAACACGATTTATTGCCTGCCCGGAGGCGCGACCATTCTTGCAACGGCAAAAGCCGCGAGCGTGGATCAAAATAACAAGCCACAGGCTCTGCTTGTCGCCGGCCGATTTAACGGCTTGGTGGATGCGGCAGGAAATTCGCTTGATGGAAATGGAGAAAATGGAGCCGAAGGGCCGGACGCGGACAATTACGCGTGGTCTTTCACAACGCAACAGACGATTGATATGGCTCCGCCCTCCATTGTCTCCATTTTCCCGAAGATGCTGGCATCTCTTCGCGAGGTTTCTCCGACAGATCCGGCCGTGATTACTTTCAGCCGGCCAATGAAAACCTCCACTCTCACGAACAGCAACATCCAACTCTGGCCTGATCCGTATTATGATTTTTGGTTTTTGACGCGATCCGAACTCGCAGACGGAAAGACACGGACATCCATTTTGCATCCGCTTCTCGTGCAGACCGAAGATGGAGGATGGAATTATTATCCTGTAGCGACCAACGGCGCGCGCGGAGACAATCAAATCTGTTTGTATCCGGCTGTCGGCCCAGTGTCTGGAACAAGTCAGGGAATTTGTAGCGTAAGCGTCG
>CAZPPQ010000017.1:5915-14803 GCA_964588505.1 uncultured Gammaproteobacteria bacterium
GGCTCCGTATTGTTGCGACGGCGCCGCGCAAGCGACCCCATGCCGCGCGCCGAGGGCTTCGGAAAAATTAAAGAAAGAAGTGCTCCTTCCGGGCACATCTGAATAAATGACATGAAACGCCTTCTTACATTCCAAATGTTCGCGTTCGGCTTCCTCCTGCTTGCCGGCGGGCTGGTTTGGAATGACGCGTTTGCGCAAGCGCCGGATATGCAGGCGTTTGCCGAGCAGGCCGGATTTTTTTCCGGAGATTTGCGGCTCGTGGTCGCGCGCCTGATTCGGACAGCGATCTCGCTTGCCGGCATTGTTTTGGTTATCATGCTGATCGTTGGAGCCGTGCAATATATGACGGCCGGCGGAGTTGCCGACCGGATGGATAAAGCAAAGAAGACTATCACCCGCGCCATTATCGGCCTTGTGATCGTCTTGTCTTCTTTTGTCATCGCGCAATTCGTTGTGAGTCAGGTGACGACGGCAGTCGGTGGCGGACGGATTGGGGATGATGACGGCGGATGCGCCAGTTGTTTGGGAGACGGGCACATCAACACGAAAAGATATTTTGCGCTTTCTTCATGGAACGAGACATGCGCTCCGCTTGTGCGAAACTTTGCGCCGCAATTCGTGTTCACGCAAGCGGTCGCGCGAAGTTCAGTGTCCGGAGCGGATGGAAAGCCGCTCGGAATTATAATCAAGGAATCAGGTAGCCCGACGCCGGTGGATGGGACATGGAGGGTTTCCGGGAAAACCGCGACCTTTGTGCCAAGCAATGCGTGCCCCGGCCAAGCGTCCGAGCATTGTTTTTCCGCAACGACAGCATATTCCGTTGAGTTTAAGCAGACCGTGCTGAAGAGTACTAACGGCAGGAGTTTTACGTGCGGCGGCGCGTTTTTTCCGTGTGTATTGTCATTTACGACCGGATCGGCTGTTGATACGCGCGCGCCGACTATCGTGATGACAAACCCTTCCGCTTTGGGCGCGAGCGGGGACATGGGAGATATTTTTCCGTTGCAGTCGCGCGTGCAGGATGAAACAGGCGCGTCGCTTGCCGAGTTTTTTGTGGATGACGCAAAGCAATCCATTTTTGCCATAACGCTCGGAGCCGGAGAGCGGCCGGTTTCTGACCGATTTTTTGAAACCGACGCGACCGAGTGGAATACGAACGGCTATCCGGCCGGATTGCGGCAGATTTGGGCTACTGGCGCGGATTGCGCCGGACATATCGGCACAAGTCCGAAAGTTCCGTTTGCGCTCCGCGCGCTCACGTGCAGCAACGGAAATCAGGATGGAGATGAAACCGGAATTGATTGCGGCGGAAGCTGTCTTGCCTGCCCTGGCCAGCCGTGTACGAAACATTCCGATTGCGCGGCCGGTCTTGTGTGCAAAGCGAATGTCTGCGTTGCCTCGCCGCGCATTGATCGCGTAACGCCCGGGGACGGAAAATCAGGGAACCTCGTAACCATCACAGGCATCGGATTCGGATCAAGCCCGGGGACAGTCGCGTTTTTGGGCGCTCCGCCTCCGGCAGAAGATGATGTTTCCGTTCCGCCGTATGCCGGGTGCGCCGGAACATGGTCGGATAAGCAGATCATCATCCGGCTCGAGGACGCGATGAAATCAGGCCCGATCCAAGTGAGCGCGGCAGATGCGACAAAATTTGATCGCACTGATGATGATTACGGCCCGCGCATCAGTGACTTTCAAATGAATGACACTGTTCGTCCTGGTCTCTGCTCCATCACACCTCCGGCCGGAAAAGGAGGCATGACCGCCGTGCTTTTCGGAAACGGATTCGGAGCCTCGCGTGGAACGAGCGGAACCGTTTATTACGGCAACACACTGGCCGCGTCTTACGGATTGTGGTCAGAAACGAGCGCCTCAACGATCGTGCCGCTTCTTGATTCGCAAACGCACGCGGTGCAGATGTTTGTCGGCGACAATGCGTGCGCCGGAACAACGACGGCTTGCAGAACGGACGCGGACTGCGGCAACGGGACATGCGTAAAGGCAAGACAAGGATCGAACACCGTGTCTTTTGCCTCGACTTCTGATTCGGATCGTTCCATTCCGGTTATCACCTCGATCGAGAGCGGATGGAAAATTTGCAATGACATTACGACCGACGCGACAAAAAAGTTGAAGCATTGCAATGCGGACGCGGATTGTCCGGGCGGCGCGTGCGTCGCGGCCCCGAATTGGGGACCGGTCGGACAATATCTTACGATTTACGGCTCAAAGTTCGGGACATCCGGCTTTGCGCGTTTCCGTTTGAAAGCGGATCGCAAGGAAGCGATTGGCGATACCGCGTTTCCTGAAGCGTGCGGTCAGGGAATTTGGAAAGACGATTCCGTGGTCGTAAAAGTTCCGAAGCAGTTTTTGGGGAGCGGTTCCATAGTGGCAGGATCGTACGAAGTTACTGTTGAGCGGAGCGGGATCGAATCGGCTCCGAAAGATTTTGTCGTTGTGGACGAGCTTCCGGGACCTGGTATTTGTCGAGTCAATCCATCCGCCGGGCCAATCGGATCAAACATCGGTATTTTTGGCGAGCATTTTGTCGGAGCATCCGGACGAGTCGTTTTTTACGATCAAAAAGAGTCGCTGATGATTGAACCGCCCTTGGAAACATCATTACGGACCGTTGTTCCGCAAGGCGCCGCAACAGGCCCGTTGTTTGTGGAGCGTACAGCCCCTGGAGTTTTTCGGTCGAATTCAGTGAATTTCGCGGTTGGAAATTGCAAAGATAACGCGAGCATCTGCGGAATAGGGGAGCAGTGTTGCGCGAACGGATCGTGTTCCGTCGAGTGCGCCAGGCCGGTTGACGCGCATTACGCATATTTGTTTTCGACCGGCCCGATTCCGAAAGCGCCGCGCGTCGTTGTCGCTTGCGTGAAAAACGGAACGATTTCTCCGTCTCCGTGGAATGGATGGAGCAAACAGGGAACGGTTTGCGTGGACGCGGTTATCACCGCCGAGTTCGGGCCAACAGATATTGAGATAGATATGCAGAGCGTCCGCGACCATTTGAAGATTGAAAAATGCGTGGGGACAGGCGCGGATCCGTGCAAGACGGTTACTCCGGTCGAGGGGGGATCCGTGAATGGGAGAGGCGAGTTGACTTTTACGTGGGATTTCTCGAACTCTGCGACGAATTTTGATCCGGACACGACATACAGCGTTACTCTTGGAAAAGGGGTTCGATCTAAGTCTTCAATCGTCGGCGGTGTCGAGACCGGGCTTGTCGAAATGGGCGCGCCGTTTTCGTGGCAATTTAAGACATCGAGCGGAACCTGCGCCATTGGCGCGCTCGCCGTTTCTCCAGGCGAAGCGACGATTACGGAAATGAACGGCACGAAGGATTATTTAGCGTTGCCTGTCGCGAAGGATGATCAGTGCATCGTGTTGAGTTGTTCCGGTCATTCGGTTGCCTGGGCATCTGATGATTCGAACAAAGCGGAAATTATCGGCCGCGCCGATTCATCAAATCAATGCGAAAATACGGCAAAAGGATTGCGTGAAACGCTTGGAACTCCAGTGAAGATTTCTGCAGTTATGACAGATGTTGCCGGCCGTCCGTCGGATGATGCTTTGCTTGAAGTTGATTTTGTAGACCCTGGCATTGCGAGCCGTTGGCCTGATTGCGATCAGGCCTGTGTGAACGCCGAAATCGGAGCCGCGTTCAATACGCTGATGGATCGCTCTACGATTTCCGAAGCGACAGTCCATTTTGAAAAATGCAATGACGCGGACTGTTTGTCTGGGTCCAAGCTTGACGCGCGCGTGGTTTATCCTATCCCGGGCGCGCCGTTCGAGATGGAAGTTAATCCAAAAGACGGCCTTGAACGCAACGGGTATTACCGCGTAACCGTTGATGCCGGCGTTGTTTCAATGAGCGGCATTGCAATGAAACAGAAAGCATTTTGGATTTTCCGCGTGAAAAATTCCGGCGAGCTTTGCGAGATTCAGAATGTTCATGTAAATCCAAAAGAGACCACGCTTTTGCGCGTGGGCGCGCGACAGGATTTCGTGGCCAGAGCTTTGAGCAAACCGGATGAATGTTCCGTAAACGGCCAGCGGTTGAAGACCGAAACGCTCGTATGGTTGCCGTGGCAGACCGCTGACAAAGCGCCGGACAAGGCGCGCGCGCAGACGATCGGATTTATGTTGGGAAGCGAGGGAGCCGCGCCAGGAGAGATCAAAAAGTTTCCGATGAGCCGTTTGCCCGCAGAATGTTCGTCTTCGTGTTTGAATCTGGGTTCCGTTGTGCGTAGAGGAGAGTCGGTTTGCGGGAATGGGATAAAAGAAAACGGAGAAGACTGCGATGATCGGAATGTGAGCAACGGAGATGGATGCTCTTCGCGCTGTTTGTTTGAGCCGTCTTTGAAATGCGGAAAATATTGCGAAGGGACGAATACGGCATGCGTAGACAACACGAGCTGTCCGGACGGTGTGTCGTGCACGGAACGGACAGAGAGCTGTTGCGGAGACGGAACGGTTCAGCCGTTCGAGGCGTGCGATCCGGCAAAGCCAGGCACATTGCGCTGTTCGGATGTTTGCTTGAACTTAGGCACAAATCAGGAGCTCTGCGGCAATGGATATAAAGAGAGTGGCGAATCGTGCGACAGCGAGCAGGGATGCACGACACAGTGTCTGCATTCAGGCTCCATTCCAAGACCGGCTTCCGGCGCCGTGTGCGGGAATGGGACAAAAGAAAACGGAGAAGAGTGCGATGGGGGCTTTGGATGCGGCGAATTTTGTCTGAATTCTGGCACACCGATTTGCGCCGGAAAAGTCTGTCTGGATGATGGAGTCAATACCGGCGTCGCTTGCGTGAATGAAACCCAGTGTCAGGCCGGAGAAGAATGTTATTATCCGGTTTCTGCCTGTTGTGGAAACGGCGGCGTGCCGGAAGCCGGCGAAGATTGCGACGACGGCAACGCGCGCGACAACGATGGGTGTTCTGCGCGATGTCTGAAAGAAGGATCATCCGTTTATTATTCATCCCCATCTTTTTGCGGAGACGGAACGCTCGGGCAAGGTGAAGAGTGCGAAGCTCCGAGCGTCGGAAATGTCGGTCCGTACGGAGCGATTGAAATTTCCGATTCGGCTCCGCAAGAAGTTGATGACAAGACAGGAAAAGCCGTGGCAACCGTTGGGGCGACCGTGCAAGGAAAAAAAGGGACCGCGGAGGTTGCGCTTCAGTGCTCTTGTGAGCGAGACGATGCCTGCGGCAATGCGGTTTTGTACGGATGCGGAAAGGCGAAATGTTGTTACGACCGCCCGGCCATTAATACCCTTTCGCCTGCGGACGGGGTGTCAAATCGCTGTCGAAATGTGGCAATCAGCGCCTCGTTCTCGCGTCCGATGGACGCGGCATCTTTCGATCAATCCGTTGACGCAAACAAAGACGGAAAGATAGACGCGAGCGAATTCAAGCCGAACGCCTATTTGGAAATTTTGAAAGAAGATAAGACACACTACGCAAGTCAAAGCGAAGAATGTCCGGCAGGAACAAATTACGCGTTCGAACTTCCGCTTGAAGGAAATTGGCTTGCTCGCGCACTGCAGAAAATCGGCAGAATGATACGCTCGTTCGGCGCGCGAGACGCGGAGGCCGGCGCGATTAACGGCTGTTTCGTCGCGCTTACATTCAAAGCGCAAGGGAACAACACCGCGTTCATCTATAAAGACGCTCTTGCGAAAAATTCTTGGTATAGTCTGACGATCATTGGCGATTCAAACGCGGGCGATGGCATTCGCGAAGGGGTCTTGAGCGCGGACAGCGTCGGCCTTGCCGAAGCGAAGCGAACAACAATTTTTAAGACTGGCGAAACACTTTGCTCGCTGGGGACTGTTCAAGTGGCTGATAATGGAAAAAAGGAATATGCGGAGTTTGAAGATCCGAGCCCGTATCTCTTTACGAAATCCGGCGAGCGTCATGGGTTTATCGCTTCGGCGTTGGCGAAAGAGGATCCGACTCAACCCATTGTTCCGACGACAGGATACAGCTGGACATGGAGCTGGAGTTCAACTGTGCGGGATGATGACGCGGAGCAGAATATCGTGACAACCGAACCGAGTGATACTGCGGAGAACGCCGCGACAAGCGTTGCTGATGTTGTGGCAGGAACAAAGAAAAAGAATGTGGCAAAATACAATCTCGCGTCAAAGAGCGGCGAGGAAACCGTGATCGCGACCGCGACCATCACAACAGAAAATCCTCCAAAGGAGATTCTGGGGCTTGCGCTTGTCCGGGCCGAGCTCTGCGAAAATCCGTCCGTGAGCGCGTCTCCGTTCAGTGATGACAACACGAATCCCTCGACAGGCTCGGGGAATAAGATGAACTTTTCATTTTTCTATTGCCGCGACAGCGGAGACGCGGGAAACACGAATGATGACTTAAACGATGTCGAAATTCAGGTCGTCCCGCGCCCTCTTTCCGGCATCTTGAAGGAATTTTTGGTGAAGATTAACGACACAAAGGATGCGATCGGCATCCGCGTGGCCGAGAACCCGAAGTATCTCACGCCGTCCGAGTGGTACGCGCAACAAGGGTTCCGCGGCAGTCCGACGCCGGTTGTGGCCGACGGATACAGCGCGGTTCAAGACGGCGCGACTTGGTATATCGCGGCGCCGAATCAGAGCGTCTCGGGAGACGGCAAGCCGGTCATTTATTCCAACATCTACATCGTCTCCTACAATCAAAATGCTTCTACATCATCCAAAGAAATTTTCGCGCGCATTTTAACTACATGGCGGTTCAATGCGAACCTCACGGACTTGCAGATTTGCAGAAATGATGATGTTCCGACAGCGGGTTATTACAAGTCGAATTCGGACGATGCATGGTATGTTTCTTGCTCATCAGATCAAGATTGCGCCGTGCAGAAATGTGTCAATAAGAAATGTTCCGTAACAGGCATCGAGTGCAAAGACGATCTCGAATGTATCGGAAATGGAACCGACGGATTTACATGCGACGCGGACAAGTCAAAACTTCAGCGCGATTTCAAGCGCGTATTCGACGCGGTGCGGGTTCAAGACACTTTGTTCCGGTACGGAGTTAATCACGGCCGTTGTTCCATCACGCAAACGCAAACATGCGTAACAAATTCTTCATGTCCTGGCGGTGAAGAATGTCTCCCGTCGGTTCCAAGTCTTGAAACTGGCAGTTTTGTCCGCTCAATGTCTGTCAGTGTGTGGCCGTCGTGGGGAGCGATTTTGGGAAACGCGCTCGGGCAGAGCTTGCCGAATGATCCGATCAATGCGTTTCGTTCCTGTTCTCTCGCAGGATTCGATCCAAACACTTGTTACAATCAGACGAAGAATCAATTCAGCTGTTCGAAAGACTCCTTTATTTACGGTTTCAAGAGTTTGGCCGGCGATCAATACGAGTGGCACGCGAATCTTGAATATGAAAAGGCTGGATGGAAGAGCGAAGTGAAAAAATATGATGATCCGAACGCGAGCATCTCTTTGCAGTATCCGACGAACACGGTCGTAACCGAGCCGGTTTCTGGATTTACGGTTGGAGGAGATTTTTGTCGCGGCAATGCTCCGGTCGGGGATTCAAATGTGTGCGGAGATCAAGTGAAAGGAGAAAGCGAGACCTGCGAAGTTGGAGATGTTTCAACAGCCGCGTGCAAGGTCTGCTACAGCTCTGATGCAGAGAAAACAGGTTTGAGTTGCAATGTGGACAATGACTGTAAAAATCAGAATATATGTGAGACTCCATCCGGACAGACGGTTGGAAAATGCAAACAAACAGGCGGTTTTTGTGATGATCAGAGCGATTGCATCAATACGGGATGGGCTTGTCATGACGGACAAAAGAATGTGGCCTGTCTTGAGTCCGGGACAAACGCGTGCAAAGAGTATCAGAAAGCGGACGAATCTTCGTCTGCTTGCGTTCCGCAACGATGCGGGAACGGGATCGTGGACAATGGGGAAACATGCGATGCCGGAAGCCGGAACGGCGCGTACGGGGTTGCGTGTAGCAAGACCTGCCAGCTCGGAGGAAGGGATACTTTTTATTGCGGGGACGGATATCTGGCCGGCGGCGAGCAGTGCGACTGCGGCATGGTCGCGAATTTTTCTGCGCTCACGGATTCCGGAAGCACGAGCTGGGCAAAGATCAATTCGTGTGGGACCTCGAACGGCCAGTACTGGCTTGATTCGACGAAAAATTGTTCGTTCGATTGCAAGAAGCCAGGGCCCTCCTGCGGCGACGGGATTGTGAATGGAGGCGAGGAGTGCGACCCGGCTTCGACGAATGCCGGAGAAAAGGAACAGAAGGGAATCGGGACATGCTCGGCCGGTACAAAACTCTGCAATGTGGATGTGGATTGTCCATCGGGTGAAACATGCGGAAATAAATGCGCTGTTTCAAAAATTTGCACGGTCGGCGAGCGAAATTTGTTAGGATCCCAATGTAGTAATAATTCTGGATGCTACAATTCTACGAATAAGTTTTGCGCGAAAGGCGACACGGATAAGTTGCAGACAATTTGTGCAGGGGATCTTTCCTGCGGGACAAACGGATCTTGCGTCGCAGCCGAACGATTCTGCACAAGGGGAGATGCCGCGAAAATCGGAAATTACTGTACTCAAGGACTTGATTGTGGAACGGGGGGCGTTTGTTCTCCTGCGACTTGCAGTGTTCAAGAGTATCAGCTTAAAAAATCAAGCAAATGCAAGAACATTTGCGAATGGGATACTCCATCCGCTTGTGTCGAAGAGATTCAGCGGTGCGGCGATGGAATTACGAATGGGAATGAAGATTGCGATGATGGAGACACGGACAATACGGATGAGTGCACGACCGAATGTAAGGTAAATGTATGCGGCGACGGATATACCTATCGTGGCGTGGAATCATGCGATGCCGGAGGAAATAA